>NZ_JBSFET010000119.1:0-13792 GCF_053594575.1 Streptomyces sp. NPDC001880 | reverse complement strand
CAGGCCGCGACCGCGAGAGCGACGGCGATGTGGGTCTTGCCGACCCCGGGCGGCCCGAGCAGGGCGGCATTCGCCTTGCCGTCGACGAACGAGAGGGTGGCGAGGTCCTTGACCTTCCGCGGGTCGAGGTCTGGCTGGAACGAATAGTCGTACTCGTCGAGCGTCTTGTGGTGCGGCAGCCGGGACAGTCGCACGAGACGATCCGTCGGTGGTGCCTGAAGTTCGGGCAGTCCTACGCCAACGCGCTGCGCCGCCGGCGTCCCCGCCCCGGCGACAAGTGGCACTTCGACGAGGTCTTCATCACGATCAACGGTGAGCAGAAGTACCTCTGGCGCGCGGTCGACCAGGACGGCAACGTGCTGGACATCCTCGTCCAGAACCGGCGCAGCAAGGCTGCAGCCAGGCGCTTCTTCCGTCGGCTCCTCAAAGGAATCGGGGCCGTGCCGAGGGGGGATCGTCACGGACAAGCTCCGTTCCTACGGGGCGGCCCACCGCGAGGTGATGCCCTCGGTCGAGCACCGCCCCCACAAGGGCCCGAACAACCGGGCCGAGAACTCCCACCAGCCAACGAGGCAGCGCGAACGCGCCATGAAAGGCTTCCGCAGCGTCAAAGGAGCCCAGAGATTCCTGTCCGCGTTCAGCGGCATCTCACCCCACTTCCGGCCACGCCGGCACCGGATGACCGCCCCCCGGCCACCGCACCGAAATGATCATCCGCTTCGCCATCTGGGACCAGATCACCGGGACCGTCGCACAGCCCGCCGATGCCTGACCCAGACCCGGCGCCCCGCACCCTGACACAACCTCGGAGAATCATCCCTCGGCCAACGTGACAAGGCCGAAGTCGACGCAGATGCCTGTCGTCCCAATCGGGCCCTGAGAGCACGGAGTGCGCTCGGCCCGAAACGACGCCGGAGCTTAGGATCGCTCTCAGCGAAGAATCGCACTGTTCGAGTGTTCCGCTTGCTGGGTAGTCGCGGTGGGGGCAACGTCACGTCTGACTCCAGTTAATGTTCCTTCGCCCCAATCAGAATCCGCGCGACGGGACCATCTCATAACCACCACCCTCGTATAATTTCCCTTATACGAGGGTGGTTCGCCAGGAACGATCATGCGGGGGAGGGGTACATGAGCGACATCGTCCTACAGCACCTGATGGCCGGGGTTCCGAAGGCGTTCCCGGAGGAGAACCGGCGGTGGGCGATGCGGCGAGCACTCCTCGGCCGCCTGGCCAAGAAAGGCCGCCCGCCCATGTCGGTCGCTCCCGCTCCGGCCGCGGCTCGGTGACGCCATGACCACGGCGAACGAACTCGACCGCACCGAAGTTGTCGACGCCGAACTCGTCGGGGACGGCGAGCTGCTGCCGGCCGTCGTCGGCTCGGCCCCCGCCATGAAGCCGCTGGTGGACCAGAACACCGTCCTGATGCCCGGTGAAACGCTCCCCACGGCCGCCGACCAGCCGACGTACACCGAACGGGATCTGTACCTCTCGCCGGGGACCGCCGAGCGGCTCAAGGCGTACGCCGACGGGCACAACACCAACAAGAACTACCGGTCCCAGCGCGGCATCTTCGAGCGCTGGTGCGACGACATGGGCCGTGTCGCCCGTCCCTGCACCACCGCCACCTACATCGAGTACGTCGCCTCGATGATCGCCCGGGAAGCCTCCCCGAACACGATCGCCACCCACATGTCCGCGATCCGCACCTGGATGCCCGACGACAAGAAGCCCGGCACCACGGTCGCCCGCCGCCTGCTCAACGACTACCGCAAGGACTGGCGCAAGCGGAACCGGGTGAAGAAGGCGCCGCCCATCACGGCCGAGATGGGCCGGGCGATGGTCGACACCTGCGACCGGCGGCACCCCATCGGGCTGCGGGACCGGTTCGTTCTCCTCGTCGGCCGCAAAGCCCTCAACCGGCGCATCGAGCTCGCCGACCTCCTCATCGAGGACCTTGAGGTCGACGACGGCGGCGTGGCCGAGTGGGTCGCGTACTCCAAGACCGACCAGGCCGCCAGAGGCGAGGAGACCTGGATCCCCGCCGACTCGGACAACCCGCTGTACGACCCGGTGCAGGCCACCCGGGACTGGCTGAACTGCCTGCACGGCCTCGGTGTGCGCTCCGGGCCGGTGCTGCGCGCCCTGACGGTGGCCGGCACCCTGCAGAACCGGTCCACCGCGACCAGGCGGGGCGACCACCTGACCGGGGACGCCGTCAACGACATCGTCCGAGGGCGCGCGCACAAGGCCGGGTTCAAGAACTGGCAGGACGTCACCGCGCACGGGCTGCGCCGCGGCGGTGCCCAGGAGATCGCGGACGCCGGCGGGGACCCGACGATGCAGGGCCGATGGAAGCCCGGCTCGGCCGTGGTGAAGCGGGAGTATCTGGACCGGGCCCAGTCGAGGGCGGAGAATCCGTGGCTCAAGGTGCAGGCGAAGCAGCGCGAGCAGCCAGAATGACGCTGACTCGGCGGGAGGGCCGGATGCGGCAACTACGTGTGGTGGTCGGGATGTCGAACCGGGCAGTTGGCCGGAACGAGATCCCTGGCCGGCGGCCCAGTCGTTCACGTGCCCACCGTCCCGGCCCCGGACTCCTACCTCGGACACCAGGCGCAAAGTAGGTACGTCTTCGCTGGTCAGCGGTTCGGCCGACTGCGAGGGAAGAACGCCGTCACCAACCGCAATGGACAAGTACCGGGAAACAAGGGTCTGTCGACACTCAGCCGACCAGAGGGTTCTCGCAAGTCGGCAGGGTCGGCAACCCGTGTCGGGGATCAACGTCGGCAAATGGTGGACGCCAACAGTCCTACTCGCGGGTTACTTGTCCCCTGGTGTCCAAGGTGGGAGTCCGGGGGCGAAAACCGTCGCTGCCTTTCGCTCTCCTGCCGTAACCGCAGTGAGGTGGCGGGCCGGGCGCTGAATTGCAGGGCCGACCGGGCGCGCGTCACCCTGATAGTTGAGGGCAGGTGCTGACGTGCACACCAGCGACGAAATCTACCACCGGGTGCTCTGGGACCCGCGCTTCGACCCCGAGCGGTTCGTGATGGGGATAGCCGAGCGCGGGGCCCCGCCGAAGCGGGTCCTGCTCGGCGACTTCGTACCGGGCGGGGAGATCCCCTGGCACCGGGTGGTGTTCTTCGAGGCGGACGGCCAGGTCGTCTGGGACCGCGCCTCCGGCATCGACCGACTCGACGAGACCCTCGTCGGGCAGGTCGGTCCCGTGCCGGCCCCGGCACCCGGCGACGTCCTCGCCGTCCCGTCGACGAACCGCACCGCCGTCGCCTGGCTGCCGCCGGCGGAGTTGTGGCCGCCGATCCAGCACATTCGCCGCGAACACGACCGGCAGATCCGCCGCTGGCCGCCGCACGTCAACGTACTCTTCGGTTTCGTCCCCGAGGCCGAGTTCGCCCGGGCCCTGCCGCTGGTCGCCGCGGCGCTCGCCGAGACGCCGCCGTTCACCGCCCGCCTGGCGGGCGTCCACTGGTTCGGACACCGCGAGGACGCCACCGTCTGGCTCGACCCGGCCGCCGCCGACCACGAGCCCTGGGCGCGGCTGCGGGAGTCCCTGGAGCTCCGCTTCCCGCTCTGCGGATCGCACTCGCACGGCTACACCCCGCACCTGTCCCTCGGCCGTACCCCGGACCCGCACCCCCTCGCCCGCAAGGCGGAGGCCCTCCTCGGCCCCATGACGGCCCTGGTCGACGAGCTGGTCCTGCTCTCCCGGCGCGGCGACGAGCCGATGCGGGTCCGGGCCCGCGTCCTGCTCGGCAGCGGCGACGTACGTCACCCGGAGAATCCGGCTCTTCCGGGCAACCCTCCGCCGCCACCACCCGTCTAGGCATTGTCCGGCGGATCATGCGACTTTCCGATCGGTCGCTCGTTGGTTCGGTCATGGGGCGGGGAGATCCAACGAATCGCGAGTGGCCGCTTGTGGAGCCGCATCTGCCGCTTTCCGGCAGGCGGGGAGGCCGGTGGAACGATCACCGCACCGTGCTCGACGGGATCCTGTTCCCGGGGAAGGCGGATGCCGCCCGATGGCTCTCCTGATCCGGCCTCGGTACTGGTGGGCTCTCGTATTCAACCGTCGCCAGTTCTCCGAGGAGTCCGACCGACTGGTTACCTTGTGTGATCGCCAGCGGCGTACGGCTCCGCGTCCCGCCGCTCTCCTTGAGGAGGTGGCCGGTGTGCGCGACCAGTGCCAGCCCCGTCGTCTGCGGTGGGCGTGCGCGCCGGCCTGCCCAGCCGGACCGGATGTGGTCGGTCAGCGTCTGACGATCCGGTCGAGGACGGTGGCGATGGCGGACTTGAACGCGTCGCGGTGGTAGAGGGGCTGTGCGGGCAGTTCGCTGGTGGGGCGCACGCCCCGGTCGGCGAGGACGTAGAGCAGGCGCAGGGTGCGCAGGCAGTTGCTGATGTGGGCGGGCACCGGGACGCTGATGCGGTCGGCCCCGAAGCGGTCGGCGATCGGGTCCAGCCAGCCGACGGCGTCGCTTTCGCTCAGGTCGGTGCGGGTGAGGACCCGGGCGATCGCCCGGGCCAGGCGGTCGTCCTCCAGCTGGTCGTAGACGTGGTCGGTGGGCGCCGTCAGCCGCGCGGCGGCGAGGTCCAGCATCCGCACCGGCGCCACCTCGGGGTGGCAGCCGAAGCCGGCGAGCAGGTCCGCACCGTGGGCCACCGCGTGCAGCCAGCCGAGCGTCTCGTCGTGCCCGCGTAGATCCCGCTCGGCCGGGTACCAGCGCTCGAACGCGTCCACCCAGCCGGCCTTGAAGTCCCCCGCGGTCACCAGCATGTCGAGCACGAGTGGGGCGAAGGCGCGGGCCTCGACCCGCGGGTCGGTGAACCGGACGGCCATCTCGTCACCCAGCTCCAGCCGCCGGGACCTCCCGATCACGCCTCGGGCGATCCAGGTCGCGAGGACGGTGTGGGGCGCGCCGTCCCGGACCAGTGGATCGGGATCCGCCAGCGCGCGGGACAGCTCGCGGACGAGGTCGTCCATGGGCCGGTCGGCGGGCACGGCACAGTCGGCGGCCTCTACGCTCTTCCAGTCGATCATGACGGGCAGAATAGGTCCTTGCCATTGCCGCACACCTGCGAATTATGTCCAGGCACCCACCTCAATCCGTCAACTCCCCGACCGGAACCGAAAGTTCTGGCGTCTGTATCACGCTGCCCGCCGAAGCCGGACAGCGTGACGCGCAGCGGCTCGGTCCAGCGCGCCATCGCCGCTGGTCCGTGACCAGCCGAAGCCAGACCGCTGGTCACGCGGCGGTTGGAACATCGGTACAGCAGTTACTGACTTCGGCTCGTCAGGGTGAACCTTCGCGAAGGCCCTGACGGGTCTGGAGCGGTGGCTGTATCCGGTGGTGGGTGAGATATGCGGATGGGGGCGGGCTGACCGCCGCGGGCCGTGAGCGCCGGGAAGTGGTACGGATCCAGGCGGCCGAGCTGTTCGAGCGGGGAGTCAAGGCACCGGAGGTCGCGCGACGACTGCGGGTGAGCCCGAAGTCGGCCTACCATGCGAGGGTGGTCCCCGTGGACGGGACGATCACGGCGGACGCCCGCGAACGCGCCGCCGGACGGACGAACGGACGGCGGACGGCATGAGCGAGGTCTGGCGAGGGCTGCAGCCCCTGCGCGTGGCACCCGGCTGGCGGATCGACATCAACAGCCTCTACGCCGTGGACCCTTCACCGGAGACCATCGAGTGGTTCTACGGCTCCGCGCTGGTGAGCGGCCACCGGGTGCACGACGGGCTCTGCTTCGACGCGCGCTGGGAGCCGGAGGGCGATCCCAAGGGGGCCTACGGCGTCGACTTCCTCCGGCTCGCCGGATTCGGACGGAAGAGACGGAGCACCCGCGAGCCCACCCCTCTCGGCACCTGGAACACCAGGAGCCGGACCGCGCTCGTGACGGCCCTGGAGGAGTTCATGTTCACCGGGAACCTCCCCGCCGGCCACACCGCTCCGCCGCCGTTCCCGAACCATCACGATTGACTACCTGACTTCGGCTCGTCAGGGTGAACCTTCGCGAAGGCCCTGACGGGTCTGGAGCGGTGGCTGTATCCGGTGGTGTGTGAGATATGCGGATGGGGGCGGGCTGACCGCCGCGGGCCGTGAGCGCCGGGAAGTGGTACGGATCCAGGCGGCCGAGCTGTTCGAGCGGGGAGTCAAGGCACCGGAGGTCGCGCGACGACTGCGGGTGAGCCCGAAGTCGGCCTACCAGTGGCACCAATTGTGGCGGGAGGGTGGGGCCGGGGCACTGGCCTCCCGCGGCCCGAGCGGATCTCGATGCCGTCTGTCCCCGCGCTGCCTGGAGAAACTGGCCGTGTACCTGGAACAGGGCCCAGCAGAACACGGCTGGGTGGAGGACCAGGTGTGGACCGCGGCGCGGGTGGCCACGCTGATCGGCCGGAAGTTCCACGTCTCCTACAGCGTCTCGGGCGCCACGAGGCTGATGCACCGGCTCGGCTTCAGCCCGCAGGTCCCCGTGCGGAAGGTCGCTGAGCGCGACGAGCAGGCCGTCACTGCGTGGAAGGAGGCGACCTGGGCGGAGGTAAAGAGCGCGGGCGGCCTGCGGGGGCTACATCTGCTTCGAGGACGAGGCAGGCTTCACCCGCCGGCCGCCCAAAGGACGCACCTGGGGCCGACGGGGCCGCACCCCTGTCGTGACGGTCAGCGGCCGGCGCTCGGGACGTCTGTCGGTGGCCGGGCTGATCGCCATGCGGCCCGGCTCCCGTACCCGGCTGTGCCACCGTCTGCGATCCCATCCCGCGGGCAGAGGCAAGCGCCGCAGCATGGGCGAGCGCGACTTCATCGCGCTGGTCGACGGCGTCCACCAGCTGGTCAAGGCGCCGATCGTGCTGGTCTGGGACCGTCTGAACACCCACGTCTCCCACGCCATGCGCGACTTGATCGCCGAACGTGCCTGGCTGACGGTGTTCCCGCTGCCCGCCTACTCGCCGGACCTCAACCCCGTGGAGTGGGTCTGGGCACACGTCAAGCGCAGCCTGGCCAACCTCGCCGTGGTCGCCCTCGACCGGCTCGAGGCCCTCGTCCGCAACCGGCTCAAACGCCTGCAGTACCGGCCCGAGACCCTCGACGGCTTCATAGCCGGCACCGGCCTGACCCTCGACACCCCAACGTCACCCTGACAAGCCGAAGTCAGTAACGCTAAGCCGGTGACGCATGGACTTGGGGCCGGTCACGGACGGGCCTACCGCGTCTCGGCGTTCGGGTGGGGCTGGGCCTGGAGCCGTTCACGGAGGTCGATCTCCTCGGCGGTGAGCGGGTCCTCGGGCTGGCGGATGCGGACGGGCGGCCCGCTGACGCCCAAGGAAGCCGACCTTCGCGCACGTCTTCAGGCGCAGGTTCTCCAGCGCTCAGAGGACGAGTAACCAGCAAAATCGATCTCAGTGCCAACCACGGTTCCATTGATCCCCGGAGCCGATCAAGCACACCATCCCGGAACCGAAGGACCAACGCGCCAATCGTCGACGCAAAGGCAGTGCGGGCGGAAGACCAACCGGCTCCGAATCAGACCGATACAGGCGCCGCAACGAGGTCGAGCGGACCATTGGCTTCGTGCATCTCAAGAAACAGCGATTGTCGACCGGTTCCGGAGTCAGTGGTCGATCAGCCGACTCGTGAATGTCGAAGAGAAATGACGGCAGTGCTGTGGCAGGCCACCACGCCGGCTCGGCCCTCCGTCCGTCGCCGCAGCTCAGGCTCGCCGGTAACCCTGGAGTACTGGTGTCCTGCGTCGGAGGTCCGTAGACAGGTCGGGCGGCGCTGCGGACGGCCGGCACATACTTGGCCGGTGAGCGGGACCTGGCAGAGGCAGTGCCACGGAACTACCGATGGGTTTCCGGCGCAGGACACCAGCTCTTGCGACACGGCAGTCGGCCCGGTGTCGTGCGGCTCAGGTCACGGTCCCAGGGCCAGGCTGTCAGACGCCGCTGCCACACTTCCGATCATGAGCGATGACGGATTCGAGTGGATACAGCAGGACCTCGCCTCCTCGGGCTTCTCCTACCTGGAGATGGTCAAAGGCGTGAGTGTCGAGGAGCTGGCGGCCATGCGGGGGGCGGATCCCGGCCTCGGCATCATGTCTCCCGACGCGTTCGACACGGCGTTGCACCGGGCCTGGAACGTCCCGGACTGGGCCAGGCTGGGCGAGCACGCAGGGTGGGCCTTCGCCCTGTGCGGGGGGAGCGACGGCTTCTACATGCAGCGCCCTGACCACGTGAAGCATCTGTGGGAGAACCGCACCTGGCTGGCCATCGAAGACAGCACCATGGACCCACCCAACATCGGCGTCATCGTGGACGGAAAGCTGGACTGGGGTTACTTCGACGGCGAAGTCCACGAGGCGGTCAGGGCGGATCACCCCCTCACCCAGCGGATGATCGCCGAGATCGGGCTCGGCAGCGTCGACCCAGACCCCGACTTCCCCGACGAGCCGGACGAGTGGGGGCTGCATGTGCCGGACATCCGGGACGTGTACCGGCTGATGGGCGAGCACTACGGGCTGAGCCTTCCCCGCAGAACGATCGCCGACAAGGAGCTGGCCGGGGTGTTCACCTCCCCGCGCGTGTACGCCAACGGGGAGCCGAACACCAGGTACGACAACATCCGCCTGCCCTGACCTCAGGCCGCCTCTTGCGACAGGAGGCCGGCGCCCGTGTTGTGGAACGTCGGCCGCAGGTCAAGGTGGCCGGGGATGCCGCCACCGATGCCGGCGGACAGGTGCAGCAGTCTCAGCGCAGGCCCGCTCCATTCAACGCCACTCGCAAGAGCATCCCGCTGCCGCCCTGACAAGAGACCTGGTGCCTCCCTAACTCATCAACACCACTCTCTCGCGGAACAGAATGCCTCCCAAGCCCATCGACAAGCGACGTCGCAACTGCTCGATAAGCCAGACCATCAACCGCCTCAAGAGCCTACGTCTTCCACGGCACGTCACAGCAGCAGCAGTCCGTCTCTGGCTCAGGCCGTGAAATACCGGGACCAAGCTCTCAGAATCCCGGGGCAGGGATGAAGCTCGGCCACCACTGGGGCACGCCGCTGGGGCACGGAGGAGTGGCGGCGCCCTCCCAGAAGATCGAGATGACACACCAGACAACACCGAGGAGTGTCACCGCGAGGGCAAAGGCATGGAGAAGGGGACGGTTCCCAAGAAGGGCGCCCACCCCAACCCAGACCAGCAGCAGGATCGTCCAGAGGCCCGGGATGAACAGCCAAAGCAGGAAGCCGCTGTTGGCCGCGTTGTTCACTCCCACGTCACAGGCGGTCCACGACCTGCCCAGAAGCATCGCAGCGGATACCGCGAGAAGCAGAGCCACCGCCACCCCGAGACACCCATGCAGCCGTCGACTCGCCACAGGCCCCCGTTCGCCGTCCGCTGCGGGAAGCACCGGATCCACACCGCTCATCACTGCCGCATCCACCCAGTCCCCCGGCACCGACCAACAGGGAACGAACCTAGATCTTAGTAATCACATGATCCGCCGGACAGTGCCTAACCGCTGCCTGGTTGATCCCCGACGCCGGAGCCCGGCAGTGGCCGGCTGGTCGTGATGCCCGCCTCGGAGCCGGGGCATCGCCGTTCCCCGCCGGTGCTGTACCTCATCGAGATCGCATGCGTTATAGTTGATCTTGAAAGTTCGCCGCAACTCGCGGTGACTGACACTGCGTTGGTGGTCCAAGGAAAGACGCCCCGCTTCCCGTGGGGAAATGCAGGTGCAAGGCCTGCCCAGCGCTCATTCACGAAGCCCTTCCCTCCGCCAGGGAAGGGCTTCGTCATGTTCCCCTGGTACAACTTTCAAAGAGCGTCACCTGGCCCTGCCGCCTACTTCGCCGCCGAAGACGCCGCCCGCAACGAGCGAGACGAACTCGTTCCGCAAGACCGGTGTCACCGAGCAGGAACAGCGCCAGGCCGCGGCCGGAGCCGCTCGCAGGAAGGCCCTGACTTCTCTGTCAGACCTGCCTGGGATGCTCCGAGCATGGAGATGACAGTGCAGCTGACGATCGACTGCTCCGATCCGCAGAGAATGGTGGCTTTCTGGGCCGAGGCCCTGGCCTACGTGCCTGAGCCTCCGCCGGGCGGGCACGCCACATGGCGTGCTTACTGGGCGGCGATGGGGGTGCCCGAGGCGGAGTTGCCGGCCGGTGCCGGGGATATTCCGGAGTCCATCATCGATCCCGCGGGACGCGGACCGAGGGTGTGGTTCCAGCAGGTCCCGGAGCCGAAGGTCGCCAAGAACCGGTGGCACTTCGACCTGAAGGTCGGTGGGGGCCGTGACGTCCCGCTGGACGTCCGCACACAGCGGGTCAAGGCTACGGTGGAACGGCTGGTCAAAGCCGGTGCCACCGTGCTGCGGACCAAGGATGAGCCGGACATGGGGCTCTACGCCGCCGCCATGCAGGACCCCGAGGGCAACGAATTCGACGTCGTCTGAGGACCGTTGCGACGGTGCTGGTCACAGCCACTCGTCCACGGCTGCGACCAGCACCGTCGCCTCGCCGACGCAGCTCAAGGCGATCAACGACGAACTGTCGCTACCAGAACCCGATGGCACCGGCTGTCCACAGGTCAACTCATGTCCACAGCTCATTTGGTCCGCTTCGGTACGTGGTGGAACGATCACTGGGAGACCACTACGGGGGGCAGGGCGCATGACGACACCCACACCGATCGAGGAGCTGGAGGCCGTTCTCGGGGCGGCTCCGGAGCCGGCCGAGCTCTCCGGTGTCCTGGCCGCCGCCTGGGACGCTTTCGACCTGGTCGGGCGCGTGGCCGACGCGGTCACCTGGGACGGCGGGGACGAGCTGGAGGCGATGATCGCGGCTCAGGCCTGTTCGGCAGGCCGCCAGTTGCTGCCCCTTCCCGAGCACGGCCGACCGTACGAGCTGCCGCCAGTACCTCCGGGAGCCGCGGCTCTCGTCCCTCATGTCCGGCTGCTGCGCCTCGTGCAGGCCGCACTGGACCGAGCGGCAGCGGCGGAGGCGGGGGAGGGGCGGGCTGTTCTGGAGCGGGCCGCCGGGCATGCGAGGTCCGGTGCCGACGCCCTTGCCGCCGTACGGGACCGGTAGCCATGGCCACCCTGGGCGATCTCTACGACATCGCGGGCGAACATCTGCGTGCGGCGGCCGAAGCGTTACCGTCCTCGGCCGATCCGGCGTTCCGATCCGCCGCGGCGCTGCAGCTGGAGCAAGTCGTCGGGCGGATGCGGGACCGGCTGGAAGCGGGTGCGGAGGAGACGCAGTCGCCGGTCGAGGTTGACCTGGCCGCGCAGTTGGACAGGGCCCGCGGGGCGCTGCGAACGGCTCGGCGCCTGCTTTCCGCCGAGGCCGGCGGTGTGCCCCTGCCGAACGAGCTGACCAGTGCCGGGCAGGCCGTTGCGGCAGTGGGGGACCTGGTCGAGAGCCATCGCGGACCGGACCGGGTCCCGGTGACCGCGTACGCCTACCTGCTCGGCACCAGGGCCGCCCGCGGGTACGTCACCCGCCGCACGGCCGAACTCGCCTGGGAGGCGGGGAGGGTCGCCCATGCGCTGTCCTCAGGGGTTCGGGATCCGGGTGTCGAGGCTGCCTTCGCCGAAGCGCGCGGCTGTCTCGATCAGGGCAGCGTCTTCGGACGGACGGGCACCTGGGACGCCGACGAGGGCATCGCCACCTTTCCCCTCGCTCTGCCGGTCGAGCCGGTCCAGGCATCCCCGTCGGACCCGACCCGGGAGGTGACCGCACGTCTCGGCGAGGACTGCGAGCGGCTGGGGCGGGTGGCCTTCGAGACCCTGCACGACCGGTCCGGCCACCGGCTGAGCGGCTCGGACCTGCAGCAGATGTCCCGGTGGACCGCGATGGCACGGCTGCTGTCGGGAAGAGTGCTGCTGCGGATCGCCGAGGGCCACGAGGACGTGGCTGTCGCCTCGGCCTTGAAGGAGACCGCAGGCGCATTGCGGGGCTCGGCGCAGGCGTGGCAGGAGGCCGCAGCGGCGTGGCACCGGGTGGTCGACCTCGCGGACCCCCGGGCCCATCCCCGGCTTCCTCCTCCGAGCTACGAGATCGTCCGCCAGGGCAAGGTGGTCCGGCTGCCCCAGGTCACGCCGCACCCCGGTGCGGTCGTCTCCCACACGGTGGTCGTACGTGTGGGGCAGTTGCTGTTCGGTGCGCACTGGAAGCCGGAGGAGCGGCCCGGCGAGCCCCGGACCCGTACCGCGATCCTCGCCGACGCCGGGGGCGAAGGCCGGCTGGCGGCAGCGCTGTACCGTCTGCCGGCATCGGGGTGGCAGCTCGCCATGGCCGCCCCGCCGGCCGTGCGCCGGGCCCAGGGCGCTCTGGTCACCGACTCCGTCGACCACCACCCGCAGCGACTGCCGGGAGAGATGCGCTTCCACTCCGTGCACCCGCGGCAGATCGAGAACCTGATCGGCGCTTACGCAAAGGTGATGACGGCCGAACAGGCCGCGGCCGGCGCCCTGCTGAATCTCGCGAAACACGCACGTACCGATGTTCCGCGCGCACTGCTGGATGCCGGCGCGCACCGCCTCCTCGCCGAGCAGCAGGGATGGGCACGGCAACGGCAGGAGAACGGCCCCACAGCCCGTCAGAGACGGGTCGAAGCACAGCGCGTGCAGCCGCCTGTCCGACGGCCGCGCGGCAGCCGGTGGTGAGGGGCCCCTTCGCTTCCCCGTGCTCTCCATAAAGACAGCCGGGCCGGTCGGGGACGGCGAAGCCGCGGACAGCCAGCAGCGGGCGGATCTCGTGGATGGCGCGGGTGACGGTTGGGCGGGAGACGCCGTAGAGCCCGGCCAGTGCCGCGTGCGGCAGCTGCGGACGCAGGTGAACCACGGTGACCAGGACCCTGTCGGTGAAGACCAGCTTGTGATCCGGCCCGGCTCCGGCGGCCCGCTTGCGCTCTCCGCCACGACGCTTACGCAACTCGGACTCACACCGCCCCAGCCAGGCGTCGGCCAACTCCTCGATCAAGACGCCGAGATGTGCACGCTCACGGCCGCAGAAGGCAGGATGAGACAAGGCCGCCCGGGCTCGGTAATGCGTCACGACATCACCAACCCGTGCGGCCACCTCACGTCATGGCTCTCCGGCGGCCCGAGCGACGTAGGACTTCGCGACCAGTTCCTCCACCAGAGCGCTCTTCGCCCTCGAGTAGTCCCGCCTGCCCTGGCTGTCGGCACGGAGCCGCTGTGCGAGGGCCACCTTCAACGCGCTGTAGCGCCGGACTTCATCGGGCCGCTGACGTAGGTAGTCACGGAGCAAGACGTGGTCAAGGTGGGGTCTGGAGCCTGCGACCACGCTGTACAGGTGATGTTCGGGAGCCGCAGGAGGGGCTTGAAAGGCCTCCCGCCCCGGAATCCCCAGATCGCCTTCGTGCCGGTAGCCCCGCTCGGTGAGCCGGGAGATCAGCGCGGGCATGGTGGCGTCCTCGGCCACCACGATGTCGAGGTCGATGATCGGCTTGGCGGCACATCCGGGCACGGCTGTGCTTCCGACATGCTCGATGGATACAGCCAGGTCCGCGATGTGAGGTGCAAGCCGCTGCCGCAGGTCCTCAAACCGCTCGGGCCATCGGGGGTCGTAGTCGCCGACCACGATCGTGCCAGTCATGTCAGCAGTCTCGCAGGATCGCCGGGGCCCATCGAATTGTTCTGACGGCCCCGGCTATCGCGTACCAAGTCGTTAGCTGACCGAGTCCCAGGCATCCGCGTTGATGAAGCGGCTGAAGCCCCGCCAGGAGTTGGGGCCCATCTCACCGTCGATGGGACCGGTGTAG
>NZ_JBSFET010000118.1:0-14284 GCF_053594575.1 Streptomyces sp. NPDC001880 | reverse complement strand
CACCCGCCACTCGTCCAACGGGGCACACACGGTGACAGACACCGGTCCCCCTGCGAGGAATACAGGCCACCCGATTAACGGCGCTTACCAATCTCAGACCCCGGGAGTCCCGTGAGTTCACGCAAGCTGAAGGGTTCTCGGTGGGAACTCAAGGGTCCGTCGTCGTGCTCTGCGGAGTTGCTTCCGTGGGTTCGGGGCCAACTCGCGACCTTGCCGTTCCTGGTCCCCTGGACCGGCAAGACGCCGAGCGGCCCCCTGCTCGAACGCAGCGAAGCGGAGTTGAGAGCTTGGGGAAGGGTTGAGAGCTTGGGGGCGGGGCAGCCTCGGGTCGCTGCTGTACCGGCGGGCGCTGGGCGAGGCCGTCGCCACGGCGCTGGCGGTACGCGACGGCGCGCCGTCGACCGGCCCCGCACCCACGTACGCGCAGGTGCAGGCCCTCGTCGACGGCCCGGCGTCACGTGCCGGTGAGCTTGTCGAGGTCGGGGGCGTAGACGGTCATCCAGTGCGGGTTCAGCCGGTAGTAGACGACCTCGCGGTTCCAGTCGAAGGCGTCGTCGTCGCCGTAGAAGTCCTTCAAGTAGGCGAGGAGTTCCTGCCAGTCGGCCGTGGTCTCGGCGTCCTCGGGGTTCAGCTCCTCCACCGTGCCGTGGGTGAACACGCCGAGGTCCTCGCCGCGCATGTGCGCGACGCTGGCGGCCGGACGGGCCGCGAGATGACGGGCCTTGGCGGCGTTGCGCGCCGTGCCGAAGTGCCACCGGCCGTGCAGGAAGTGCCCGTCGGCGCCGCTGATCCGCGGTTCGCCCTTTGCGGTCACCGTGGAGAGGGCGAGCGTGCACATGCCGGTGAGGACCCCGGTGAGCTGCGCCGCCGTGATGGTGCGGCCCTCGACGATCGAGCGGAGGTGTGCGGTCGAGCCGGAGAGGGAGGAGTCGAGGAGGGACTGGAGCTTGTTGAGTTCTTCTGGGGTTTCGCGCATACGTCCATCGTCGGCCGTAAACCCGACACCCTCTGTCGTCATTGATGAAGCAGCGGTGAGGTTGCTCCGCGCGGGTTGCGCTCGGTGCTGCGTGGATGGCAACAGGTGGGGGACGAACGCCGGGACATGTTCATGTATTCGCGGTTGATTGACGAGCTGTGATGCCGTTGGTCCTGCTGTCAGGCCGCACGACGCGGTGTTCCCTTGAACTGATTGAGCAGCCATGATGTGCCGCCGTGACGGATTTCGTGGTTCCTCTCGCCATCGCAGTGATCGGGTTAGTGGCAACCGGCTTGGGAGCGGTTGTTGGGGCGCGGGCAGCTAAGTTCGGCGCGGAAAAGAACGCCGAAGCCGTCCGGCGGCAAGTACAGGACCAAGGTGCCGTCGAGCACGGTCACTGGATGCGCCAAGAACGCCTCAACACCTACGAGAGCTTTCTTGAAGCCTGGGATGAGTGCCTGCGCCTCTCCCAAGGATCTACTGACGCCGACTCCAAGTCGCGTCAATCCGAGCCAAGTTCTTTTCCCGAGGGCGATGCCGAGTGCTCGGCTGCCTGTTCCAGTAGTGCCCGTGCGGAGTCCGCGTAGCGCATCGCGGTCTTCTCGTCGAGCCCGAACACCTCGGCGAGGTGAAGCGGATCGGGCCCGTGGGTCAGGGCCTCTTCGAGCTGCCGGTCGACGCGGAGGCGCTCCAGCGTCGCGTCCTGGCTGCGCATCGAGGCGCTGATCCAGTGGTTGCTGGCGCGGCTGGTCTTGGTGGCGGTCTGGTTGTTGATCAGCAGATGGAGGTTCGCGGTGCTCGGCCACCGGTTTCGACGGTGCTCCAGCCAGTCCAGCAGCAGTTTCAGGGTGAGGTCGTCGAGCGGGCGGACGCGTCCGGCGATGGTCAGCCGTCGGTTGCCGAGGTCGACGTCGTCGAGCATGAGCATGCCGATCTGGGCGACCCGGGCGGCGTGCACCGCGGCGAGGGCGAGGATGCGTCGTGTTGCCGGGGTGGTGGCCGCCGCGACGGACCGGCCGACCTGGGCGGGGGCCAGCGGCTGGAGCACGCCGTACTCGTACTGGCCGACCTTGATCCGGCTGGTCGGGTTGCGGAAAAGCAGCCCATTCCGCTTGGCCCAGGTGAACAGCGAGCGCAGGGCCACGAGTTGGTCACGCCGGTGGTGGCCGTGCAGTGTCTTGATGTAGGTCCGGACGTCGTCGCAGGTCACTTCCCGAAGGTGGTCGTAGCGGTCCGACCATTCCTGCAGCGCCGGCCGGACACGGTTGAGGTAGAGCCAGACCGTGCCTTCCCGTCGCGGGAGGCTGCGGGGGCCACCGTCACGCAGGACGCGGGTCCAGCGCTCGGCCTCCGAGCGGATGCCGGGTGCGAGACTCTTCAGACGCTCGGCGAGCCAGCCCTCGAAGGAGGGTTCGCTGTCGTCCTCGAAGATCCCCATCTCCTCCAGGACCGTGACGACGTGGCCGACCGGGAGGTCGCGGGACCGGAGCGGGGTGAAGCTCTCGCTGTGCCGGATGGCGTCGCCCTCGACGTACCCGGTGAGGACAAGGGCCAGGCCGCGGTTGACGGCGAAGCGGATGTTGCGTCCCCAGCCCCGTGCCTCGGCGAACCGGTGAGCGAGGTACTTCGCCCAGGTCAGCCAGGGGCTGGTCAAGTCGACGCCGGAGGGGTCGAGGCGGCCGTAGTCGCGCGGGACCTGTCCGAACAGCGGCAGCTGTCTCCAGTCGGCATTCGGCCGCCAGGCCGGCGCGGGCGGCGGCTTGCGAGGGGCGCCCCGCCGTCCGCCGCGCCGCCGAGGGGCGGGTGCCGATCCGTTGCGGTGGTGCATGCCCATGAAGAACAGTTGATGGTGCCGGACCGCGTTGAGGCGCGCCCTCACATCGGCCTCCGCGGCCAGCTGGTCGACAGCGGCCTGGGCCCCCAACCGGGCCTGGCACCAGCACAGACGACAGAAATCCCACTTCAGCGGCTGGACACGGCGGCAGCCGGTGCAGACGGCCGTCGCGTGGCTGCGGCCGAACATGTAGCAGGTCGGGCAGAGTCGTCCGCTGAAGTCGCCCCAGGCCAGGCAGCCGTCGCAGGAGTCGGTGGGCTTGTAGTAGGCCTTCGGATACCGGCTCATGCAGGCGGCAGCGACCAGCCGTCGCGACGCTTGGGCACCACCGCTGGAACCGGTGCGGCGGCACCGACAGCGGTCTGGGTGATGTTCTCCTCGCCGGGGCGGGTGACCTTCTGCGGTTCCGGGATCAGCAGGTCGCCGATTTCGCAGCCCAGCACGACGCAGATGACGTCCAGGTCGTCCAGCTTGAGGGAGACCGGCTGGCCGGACCACAGCCCGGACATCTTTCCGGCCGAGATCACCAGGCCGTGCTCGGCCAGGCTCCGCTGGAGCTCGGATGCCTTCCAGATACCCTTGTTCGCGGCGGTCAGCCGCAGGTTCCACCTCATCGGGCCAGTCCTTCCAGCCGCTTCGCGGCCCGTTCCATCCCGGCGACCCAGGCGTCCTCGACCCGGGTCTGCTGCACGTGGATATACCGCATCGTGGTGGCAATCCAGGAATGTCCCAAAACCTCCTGGATCGCGAGCAAGTCCAGCCCATTCCCATAGAGCTGGGACGCGCAGAAATGCCGCAGGACGTGCGGCGTCAACCTGTCCGTCCAGCCCGGCAGATGAGCCTCGACGGCGTTGTCGAGACCGTTGCGCAGGGCGTCGTCGCCGACCCGGCGTGCGGAACCGTCGGTGTTCTTCCGCTCACTCGGGAACAGCGGGGCACCGGGCCGTGTGTGATCGTCGTCGAACTGACCCCACACGTCCTCGATGAACCACCGCAGCGTCCGGTCGGCACCGTTGATCAGCGGCACCATCCGCTCACGCGGCCCCGAGCCGCGGGCGCCCTTGCCGTGGCGGACGTGGAGCTTGCCGAAGCGGCCCAGGTCCCACTTGATGTCGTCCAGGTCGAGGCCGCATGCCTCGCTCACCCGCAGGCCGACCTGGGACATCAGCTTCGAGGCGGTGTAGTTCCGGGCGGTCGGGGCGAACTTCCTGCAGGTCGCCAGCTCGCCACCCCAGCCCGTGAACAGCGCCCCGACCTCCGGCTCGCTCGGCGGGATCCGCAACTGTGCATCCTTGGCCCCGCGCGGCCGGTTCATCTCGTCGATCGGGCACTCGACCACCCGGCCGGTCATCCGGTGGATCTCGACCTTGTGCCGCAGCTCCAGGAACATGAAGTACGTACTCAGCGCCTGTGACCGGCCCAGCCGGGTGCCGCTGGGCGAGTGCCGCAGTACCTTCCCGAAGTACGCATCCGCGTCGGCGGGCTCCATGTCCCACAACGGTCGGCCGAACCAGGACCTGATCTGATCCAGGTGACCGACGTCCCCGCGAATGGTGCCGTCCGCCAGCCCTGCCGAGGCCCGCGCGAGAACGAACCCTGACAGCACGTCGGTCTCGAACCGCTCCAGTTCCTCCGCCGACGCGGGCGCCCAGTGCTCACGCAGGTCCCGTACGACTGCCAGCGCCGCCAACCCGAGCCTCCTCGCCTTCGGCCCGACTGCGGATCGGTCGGACAAGGTGAGAACGCTTCAAGAATTCCGAAGTTACGTCAGGAGCCCGCAGAGCACACGAAGGAGGAAGAACCCCCCGGCCACGGGCCCAGGGAGTCAGCAGAGCTCAGGGGAACTCACGGGATGTCGCACACTAGTTCGGATAGGACCAGCTCGGCGCGCTCGGCCTGGTCCTCAACGCCATCGTGCTCTGGACCACCGGTACATCAACGCCGCCGTCACCCAGCTCCAGGCCGAGGGCCACGAGCTCCGGGACGAGGACATCGCCCGCCTTCCTCCGCTCAAGCACCGCAACCTGAACCTGCTCGGCCGCTACAGCTTCACCGTCTCCACTCCGGCCGCCGGCGCCCTGCGTCCGCTGCGTGACCCGGACGCGCCAGAGCTGGACGAGGATGAGGACGAGTCGGCGGCCGACTGAAGCAGGATCGTCAGCCTGCGGGCGCCAGCGCGGCGTCGTACTGCTCGACGGCCCAGGGCAGCACCACACAGAACAGCAGACCGGGCCGAGTTCTGCGGGTGTGGATCCGCTCCTGTTCAGGGGCCGAAAGCTCTGAGGGTCGCGTCGACAAGTGAGTCGGCGTATGCGGCGGTCAGCGGACCGCTGCGGTGCAGCCACCGCTGGAAGAGGGGGGCGTAGAGCACTTCGAGGACCAGGTCGAGGTCGGCGTCGGCGCCGAGTTGGCCGACTTCCTGGGCGCTGCGCAAGCGTGCTTTCTTCGCTTCTTCCAGCGGCTGAGCCAGCTTCTCGCGGTACTCGGCCGCCAGCGCGGCATCGTTGGTGATCTCGGTGTTGAGGGCCCGGATCAGCCTGTCGAAGGACGGGTCGGCGAACTCCTCCGTCGTGGCACGCATGACAAACTTGAGGTCTGTCCGAAGGTCGCCCGTGTCCGGCAGCGCGACCGACTGTCCGTCCGCATCCTCACTCAGAGCCAGAAGGGCGGCGAAGACGACCGCGCTCTTCGACGGCCACCGCCGATAGATCGTCTGTTTGCCGACGCCGGCACGGGCAGCGATGGCTTCGACAGTGACCTTCTCGTACGCCTCCTCTGCTACCAGGGCGCGGGCAGCCGCGAAGATTGCCTGCCGCGAACGTTCCTTGCGCCGGGAGTGGTCCGGCCCCTTCTTGTTGGACATGCGTTCAGCCTACCCCCAAACGAAACGAGACGATCCGTATTGATGGACTTCGAGTGATGCCTTAGGCTCAAAACGAATCGAGACGAACCGTTTTCTTTACTGAGGGTGAGGCGCCGTGGGGAATACAAGAGTCTGGCTCATCACCGGTGCATCCCGCGGCCTGGGCAGAGCTTTCGCCGAGGCCGCCTTGGCGGGCGGCGACCGAGTAGTGGCTGCCGCCCGCAACGTCGGGCCCCTGGAGGAACTGACCGAGAAGTACCCCGGCCACCTGGTCCCGCTTTCGCTGGATGTCGCCGACCGTCAGGGCGTGTTCGACGGGGTGGAGCGGGCGGCAGCTGCGTTCGGCAGACTGGACGTTGTCGTCAACAACGCAGGCGGGATGCTCTACGGCATGGTGGAGGAAGCCACGGAGGAACAGATCCGAGCGCATATGGATGTGAACTTCTTCGGCGCTGTGTGGGTGGCTCAGGCGGTCCTTCCTCACTTGCGCACCCAAGGCGGGGGACGGCTCCTCCAGGTCACCTCGATGGGCAGCGGCGGCGGCATGGCCACAGTCGGCTTCTACGGCGCAGGCAAGGCCGCACTGGATTCGGTCAGCGAGGCACTGGCGATGGAGGTCGAAGGGTTCGGCGTCAAGGTCACCAACGTGCAGATGGGCGGCTACAACACCGGCCTGTTCACCGTCGGCACCACGACCACCGAACCCCTGGCGCAGTATCAGCCCCTGCGCACCGAGATGGAGGCGATGTGGGGCGACGCCGTCGGCCCGGAGCCGGAAACCGCTGCCCCGGTCATCATGGAACTGGCCGCACTGCCGGACCCGCCCCGACGGCTGATAGTCGGCAACCAGTCCTTTGATCACGTCTTGGCGATGGGCCAGGCCCGAGCGGATCTGTACCGGTCCTGGGAGCACCTCAGCCGTATCGCCCCTGGCTGACCGAGGTCCCACGCCACGACATTCCTGTCCCTGCCCCGCTGCGCAGTCGCCGGGACGGGCGTGTACCGAGAAGCACGCGGTACCGGTACCGGCAGGAACCGACGGAGTCGACCACGGAGCAGGCTGCCCCGCCGGTCTGGGAGCGCTGTTCGGCCGCGCAGAATTCGAACGCCCACGTAAACGCTTTCTGTTCGCCTGACCAGGTGTCACCAAGGCCTCGCCGCCCGGTCCACGCCGACCGACGGGACGTCACCGGGTTCAACGGCCGCCCCGACCCCGGGGCGGTCAACGCCCCTGTGCTGGCTCCGGATGCCGCCACCCGCCCAGGAAGCTACTGGCGGGTTACTTGTCACCTGGCTCGCCGCTCGTCAACGGCACCCCGTGTGGGGCTGGTCCGGCCTCAGTGCGGCCGGACCAGCCCCGACTGTCCTCACGCTGTCAGGGCCCCTCCGCCCCTGACATCAGTCCATGGGCAGCTGGTTGGCCCAGGCCGCGAACGCGGCCCTGGTCCCCGATCCGGCGATGCCGTCGATGGCCCCGGAATAGAACCCGGCGTTCTTCAGGAACTGCTGGAGGGCCTTGATCGTTCCGGATCCGACAATGCCGTCGATGGCCCCGGTGTAGCCGTAGGAGCGCAGTTCCCGCTGCATGGCCTTCCAGCTTTCGGTCCCGAGGAGGCCGTCGATCGCGCCCGTGTAGACCCCGGCGTAGTAGCGGAGATAGAACTGAACTCGCTTCGCCTGCGAGGTGCTCAGCCCGAGGTTGACGACCTCGGTGATCGCGGCCGGCCCGGAGACCACGGTCTGGCGTCTCTCCGGCGTTGCCGCAACAGCGGTTCCGGACGCTGCCAGGCTCCCGGCGGCGATCCCGAGCAGAGCCGTGAAGCTCGCGAGCGCCCTCACCTTGTTCGATCGCATGTCGTGCCCTTCCGTGACAACCCGCTGGGCGGGTGACTTGTCTGGACGCGGACCACGGTGGCACGGGCTCCGCCGCGTTCAGGCGGGAACGCCGACGGATGGCCGGTAACGCACCGGTGGCTCTGTTCACGAGAGACGACAGCGTTTCTACGGGGATTCGGGAGGCACCGGGGCCCTGGGCAGGGTCCGTATGTTCACGAGTTTCGGCAGCGGGCAAAGGCCGTTCCGCCTGGTGTGTAGACCGTGACTGTTCGATTGCGAGGATCTTGGGTCTCGGGGTTGAAGTTGCCGTTGCGGCAGCTCCTACCGTCGTGACCAGGGCCGGAGACACCGGCCCGGCGACACACACGTGCAGGAGCGGTGATGGACTGGCCGATTGCGGAGGTGGCCCGGATGTCGGGCGTCACCGCCCGGACACTGCGCCACTACGACGAGACAGGCCTGCTTCCGCCGGCCCGGATCGGCGCCAATGGGCATCGCTACTACGAGGAGCACCAGCTCCTGAGGCTGCAACAGATCCTCGTGTTGCGGGCGCTGGGCGTCGGGCTGCCGGAGATCGGCCGAATCCTGTCTGAGCAGGTCGACGAGGTGGATGCCCTGCGGGGCCACCACCAGCGCCTCCTCGTGGAACGGGACCGACTCGACGTACTGGCCGGCACCGTTTCCCGCACGATCGCCGAACTGGAGCAGTCCAGAAAGGACGGCAACCACATGACCATCAACAGACCGGAGAACCTCTTCGAGGGCGTGACCCCCTCCCAGTACGAGGACAACATGCGCGACTTCCCCGAACTCGCCGAAGAGGTCGCACGACGCGCCGTCACGATGAGCCAGGCCGATGCCGACACCGCGCACCGTGAGCGCACCGCGCAGATGATCCGGCTGGCTGAACTCATGGCCGCAGGGCATCCGGCCGACGCCGACCCGGTCCAGGCCGAAATCGACGCCCAGTACCGGGCACTGACCGAACTGCGCACTGTCTCCGCCGAGGAGTACCGGGCCATCGGACGCTCCATCGTCGACAACGAGACGTGGCGCGCCGCGTACGAGGCCATCGTTCCTGGCCTGGCCGCGTACCAGCGCGACGCCATCGAGGCCTACGCCACCACCCGGCTGAGCTGAGACGCGGCGCAACCGCCATCGATGGAGGACCGCGATGGCGGCTGCGCCGCGTCACGGCGGGCCAGCGATGTTCGATCCCGAGGACCGGCTGCGGCCGCCTCAACAGGGTGCTGCCCGTTCTCATGAACAACGACTTCCCTCACGAAAGACCGCCTCCCAACGAGCTGAACAATCGCTGTCGGAAGTCGTGAACAAAGCCAGAGAACGGCGGTTTTTGACGGATGCAGAGCGGCCCTGGTGCCGTTCCGCGCTGCAGCGAGGGCCTGCGCAACCCCTGAGCCACTTGTCACCTGGTTCGCCACTCGTTACGACACCCCAAGTGGGCGGATGTCCTGTCGCATTCAAGCTGGCCGATTCTTACTCGATCTCATTCGGGTTGGCGGATTCTTGCCGACCGGGCTCTGAGCGACGAATCCGCGCAACGCCCTCGTCCAGGTCAACTCCAAGTGGCGCCCCCTCTCCGATCCGGACGTTCTTGCGGAACCTCTCCTGCTCCATCGCCTGCTTCACCGCCTGCGCGGCTGGAGAGAACCCCTCCACCAGCGCAGAAGTACGCCCCTTCGTCTTGCGGTAATAGATCCACCCACGGCGCTCCGCCCACAGCAAAGCGCGATCCACCAAAAACAGGCAGACACCGGCGGCGACGCCGACTGTCACCACAATCACAGTGCTTCTCATACCGCTGAAACGCAGCAACCCCCTACCGCGTTCCACGCTCCAGCAGTGCGGCGAGCGCAACTTCCGTGAAAGCCAAGTCGTTTGAGAATGCCGAGGGCCATCGCTCTCAAGCAACGTGGCAACCCGGCAGGTCAACAGTTTGCTGTCTGTCAAATGCACTGCGACAGGACACGAGCACAGGGCCCGTAGAGGGCGTTGACCAGCAAGTCCCGCCGGGGTGCGCCGCCCCGGCAGTCGGGGCGGCGCACCCCGGCGGGGCGAAGGTCACCCGGCCTGTTCCTGCAGGTCCGCTGTGGAAACGGGCGCGGGCATGCGCCAGGCCACGACCGCACCGGTCACGAGCCCCACGGCGGCCAGCAGGGTGGCAACCAGGAACGGATCGAGGGAGTGCAGGGTCGGGGCGAACCCGATCCCGACGCAGACTGCTACCCCGGTCGCACCGCCCAGCTGGTCAGCCGCGCGCTGGACGCCCGAGGCGATCCCTGCGTCGTCCTCGGTGACGCCGCTGACTGCGACGTACTGCAGCCCCACGATGCCGAACCCCATCCCGGCCGCGATCAGGAGCATGGCCGGGATCAACGCAACCCCGCCTGCCTGCAGGGCCGAGGCCAGCGCGATCACGACCATCGCGGCCGCGGTGAACCCGATGCCGGCAAGCACACACGCGCGTGCTCCCCAGCGGCTCAGCAGACCAGGCACGAGCAGGGAGAACACGATCAGCGAGACCGCCAGAGGCAGCATCGTCAGGCCCGCGCCCAACGGGCCGATGCCCAACCGGTCCTGCAGATAGAAGGTGAACAGCAGGAACGAGGTCGACAACCCCCCGCTCAGCAGCATCGTGGTCAGGTTGGCCGCCACACGCGTACGGTTGGCGAAGAAGCGCAGCGGCAACAGCGGGTTACGCGAGCGTGCCTCGACACGCACGAACCCGGCCCCGGCGGCCACCGCCCCGGCCAGCGCCCCTGGGACCATCCATGCAGGTGTTCCGGGTTCGCCGGCCTCGACCACACCGAAGATGAACAGCAGCGGGCAGGCGGTCAGCAGCAGCGCGCCGTGAAGGTCAAGCGGCGGGGCGTCCTTGGCCACGGGCCGGTCGCCCTCGACCAGGAAGACGGCTGCCAGCAGCACGACCAGGATGAACGGAACCGGGACCAGGAAGATCCACCGCCACCCCAGGTGGGCGGTGATGATTCCGGACAGGACGAATCCGAGCACGAGACCACAGCTGGCCACCGCCGCCCACACGCTCAGGGCCCGCGACCGACGCGGGCCCTCGGGGAACATCAGGACGATGGTGGCCATCGCGGCAGGCAGCGCGATGGCCTCACCGGCGCCCTGCAGCAGGCGCGCGACCACCAGCAAGGAAAACGTGGGGGTCAGGCCTGCCAACAGGGACGCGGCGCCGAACAGGCCGGTGCCGAGCAGCAGCACGCACCGCCGCCCGAGCAGGTCGCCCAGCCGGCCACCGAGCATCAGCACCCCGCCACCGGTGACCGTGTACCCGACCACGACCCAGGTCAGAGCGTGCCCGTCGATGTCGAAGGCGGCGCCGATCGAGGGCAGGGCGATGTTGACCACGGTCACGTCGACCGCGATGAAGAACTGCAGCATGGACACCGCGCACAGCACCAGCCATGCGCGTGCAGGGGACGGGGTGTGCCTGCGGAAAGAAAGGATGCCTGAGAACATCAGGTGCTCCGTCGCTCAGAAGAATTTCTGAGCAGCACGAACGTGCCGCTCCGGTCTGATCACGAAGCGGTTGGACGTCCAGGAGGAGTGTGAGTCGAACGTCCCGCCGCTAGCGGGACGTCCTGGTCACTGCGGCGCAAGCGGCCGCGCACGAAGCGGCAGACATGCCGTGAACGCTACCAGGGAGGAGACACACGGGTCAGGTACCGGCCTACCGTCTCATGTCTTCACTCGTAAGCCCGTTCACCAAAGTTTCCTGGGCACGGGGAGCTCGTCGTCGCGGACACAATCCGGGAATTGCTTCCGCCTTCTGGGAGGCTGTCCGACTAACTGCGGCTGTTCCGTACGGAGATACGGGCGCTTCGGGCTGCCTGCGTCGTCGGCTCGCCCGGTCGTGGGACGGCGGTTGGGACATGTCCGGGACAGGGCGAATCCCTGGTCACTCCTGGCGGTGTTCGTCCAGAGTGGGCGGCAGGCAAGGGGTTGCACCAGTACAACCACGTTCCCTGGCGCGCTCAGGGATGCTCCGTACTGTCAGAAGGAGACTCACGCCATGCGTAAACGCACTGCCGTTCTGGGTGCTTTCGGCGCCGCCGCTGTCGCGCTAGCCGTCTCGACCAGTGCCCAGGCCGCCACATGGACGCCCACAGAGGCCACCCAGCACGCCAATATCCGAGAGTGCTACCGCGCCACTTGTGCGCCAACCGGCGTCATTTTCCCAGGGATGGGCGTCTGGTGGTCGCACTATGCGTACAACGACGCGCACAACAAGTGGTACTACGTCAGAAACGATAACGGTAACACAGGCTGGGTGTATTGCGGGAACATCACCGCAGGCTGCTAAGGATCCCACGCAACGGCTCCACCGTCGGACTGTGGCGGTGGAGCTCAGGATCGCGTACAGCGAAGAATCGGACCACGGTCCGGATCGAGACTCTGTCGGCTGGACACCGACCAGGAAACGCTGGCCGAACACATCGAAACTGACACCAAGCCGGAGAGCATTGGCGCTCGTCAGTGGCGCCTTGACCACTTGGCCGACTATGGGCGAGCCCTGCCCTGGCTCCGTCGGGAGGCCCAGGTGATGGACACCACTGGTGTTCGCATAGCGGAGATCATTATGCAGAGGGTTCAAACCGGCTGATCGATCTAGGCCGTCTCTTTCGAATCACCAACCGGCATACTGGGCGCCATCCAAAATACGGCCGGAAGCAGATAGCATGAAATCTGACATATTTCGCATCAGTGCAAGCCTTGCAGCTGCCACCGTGGCGGCACTCGCCCCGTCCTCTTGCGGGGCAGGCAAACCCGTCGTCACTCCAAAGGCCGTAACTCATTCCGAATTGGTCGGCCGATGGGACGGGGAGCAGAAATGCGGATCGCCGATAGTTCGACTACGTGACGATTACACTTTTTCCAGCAAAGACTTTCCAGTCGAGTGGGACGGCCCCGTGCCGGAGGCGCAGGTGACACGCCGTTCATCCGACGGGAAATGGCATGGGGTCAACAAAGACCCTGGCCTGTCGCCCTATCTGGTACTTAGGTTCAAGAATCACAACGACATCCAGATTTTGCAATTCTTTTTGGAGCATGGAGAGCTACAGATGGATGGGACTGTCCACGCGGACGGTGGGGACCCCTATCCCTACCCATGTCACTACAAACGCACTTCTGTCGACCCTGAGGCCTGAGGGCTGCGTGATGTCGCGATCAATCGACTGCTCGTAAGAGGTCTTCGAGCCAGATCATCGAGGCACGGAGTTCGAGGCCGGCGAGGCAGCTCTCGGGCATCTTGTCGAATCGTGTGGCGATGCCGCGCCAGTCCTTCAGTCGGTTGATCAAGCGCTCAACGGTGTAGTTCGTCACGACCCCGGCCTACGCGCCACGGCTACGGGCGCGTCGCAAGGTCGAGAACGCCCTCGCCACCGACGCCGCCGACAACGGCTGGGCGCGCGAATTCGAGCGCCACCACTGCACCGCCGGCCGCATCGAGAAACTCCTGAACGACCTCGGCCAGCCCCTCGAAGACCCGACCGACACCCTGGAGAAGGGTCACCGCTGATCAGCGAGTCGGGAAGGAAGCCAGAGCAAGGTCCCATTGGTCAGCTGCGTGAAGCAGTGCATCCGTATCCACCCGCACCTCCACGACGTACTGGTAGATGTCCGCCCCGTCATCGCCCTGCCATGGCGGGGCCGCCTCCAAGGACAGGTGAACGTGAATCACCGCCCCACTGTCGCTCCGATCGGCGAGGCTAACAGCCAGGACCGGCTCGACGAACCACGTGTCCGGGGACAACCAGCCTTCGGCATCAGGTCCGGTCACAGCCACCGTCCCAGCGGCCACCGCGCGCAACCAAGCGGACACCTCACGGGCTTCACCGGTCAGCAGACATGGATCGGCAAAGGACCAGCTGCCCTCGGGAGTCGTCACCGCCCCACCGACGACCAGCCAGTTGTCGTCGTATGAGTCACCCCGAACCTCGGAGAACTGATACCGCAGCAGGCTGAGCTCGACACTGCTCGCATGATCGCTCAAAAGCACTGCCACAGGATGTCACGGGGCTCTCCCGGCGCTGCAGAGCGCGGTGATCGCCCTTAATGCGCACCCCCAGGTCCAGCCGCCCGCCGAGCCGTCACCGGCCAGCTGAGACGGACTGGCCGCATTCGACCAACTCTTCAACGCTCTGAAGGACGCAAGGGTGATCGACTTGCACTGTCCACATAAACTCCGGCATGGTGTTCGGCCTGTTCAAGATCCCCAGCTACAACTTCCCCCGGCCGCGACCTGGACGACCAGCGGTTCTGGCGGGCCACCATGCCCGGCATCGGGACCGGCAGCTACGGCGCGCTGGAAGACCTGGCCCGCAACCGCGTGAACCTGAACAAGGTGATCACGCACTGGCCGGACATACCGCCCAGGTCCTGGCCGTCGGCGCCCGCGGCCGCTGCGTGATCCGGACGCGCCGGAGCCGGACGAGGACGACGACGGCAGCGAGGACTGAGTCGACGCTTCCGGAGGTCGGCGGCCCGGCCTTCGAGTAAGGGGCCTCGGGGAACTCGGTGGTCCTGGCGAACTGGCACTTCTCCCAGGCGGACTGGCGAGAAGCCCCCAGCGGGTTCGGATGTGAGTAGTTGCGGTACAAGAAGGTGCCGCTGAGATTGGTCATGGTCGGCTAACTTGATCTTTAACCAGTACGGCGTGGTCGTGGGGTCGTTGGCTTCTTCTGTCTCGTGCCTGTTCTGCCGGTGGTGTGCACGTCGTGGCGTG
>NZ_JBSFET010000117.1:0-14592 GCF_053594575.1 Streptomyces sp. NPDC001880 | reverse complement strand
CGCTCGGGCGGTGTGATCAGCGGAGCATCCGGGTCCACGATCATCGGCATGCTGGTGCTCCTATCTGTTGGTCATGGTGCGGCGTACCTGCGTGAGTGCCGTATCGACGCGGCCGTCCGCGAGCGTCTCGACGTGCGCGGCGAAGGATTGGCCGTCGTCGAGCACGAGTTGCAGGCGTCGCCCGTCGAGCGAGAGAGCCCCCGAGGCCGCGTCTGCTGCAGTTACGCCGGGCAGGGGCGTCACTGACGGAGTCGTGATGAGACTGTGCATCGCCGCGTCGAGGCGCGGCTTCTCGCGCTCGGCACCGAGCAGCACCCCACGCACCGCGTTGATGCCGACCGGCACAAGCTTCCGCGCCGGCGAGTGAATGCCGAGGGCCTTCTTGATGGCCTTCTGCATGCTCTTGGCGATGTCGACCATGGTCTGCTCGATCGACTTCTTTTCCTTCTTCAGTCCGGCGACCAGGCCCTTGGCGGACTGGATTCCGGCTGAGTACATGGCGTCGGCGACGGTGGTGCCGGTCTTCGACGCCGTGGCTGCGAGGTCTGCCTGCAGCTTGTTGATCTCCTTGAGTTGCGCAGCCGATGCTCCAGCGAGCGCGGTAGCTGCCGCGCCGCCCTGCTCCACCCCCGCGTTGCCGAGCTGCTGCAGGAGGTCGGCTCTCAGCCCGCGCTTCTTCAGTGTGGCGAGCTGGCTGGCGAATTTCTTCGCTGCGGCGAGAGCGTCACGGAGCTGTTGGGTGATGTTGGTGATGGTGGTCGGACCGGTCTGGGTCTGCGTGATGTCGGCTGCGGACAGGATCCCTTCGCGGACGGACTTGGCTGCTGCGTCGCGAGCCTTGGTCAGGTCGGTGAGTTTCTTCTCCGCCTTGGCCAGTTGCGTTACGACGCTGTCGCGCTGCTTCACCAGCTTCGACAGCTGGGTGGTGGACTTCTTCAGGCTCTTGCCGATGCCCCTGCTGACTGAGGACGGCAGGGACTTCGTGATGGATTCCAGCCGGGAGCGGAGCTTGGCGGTCGTCCCGTCGATGCCCTTGATGAAGCCTTCGATCAGGAGACGACCAGCCGGCGTGAGGATCTTGGCGTCCTTGCGGGCTGGTCCTTTCCAGTCCGGCAGCATCGCGGTGAGGTCGCTCAGCTTCGAGCGGACGGCGCCGATCTTTGACTGGATGCCGTCGATGAGGCCCTGGATGATGTTGGACCCTGCCGAGTACAGGATCCCCTTGACGTTGCCGAGCGCCGCCCGGAAATCGCTGGGGAGTTGCGCGATCCGCTGAGACGCCTGTGCCCGTAGGTCCATGACCTTCTGCACGAAGGCATCACGCATCTCGCCGGCCTTCGTGACGACCGCCTGCCGGAGCTGGATGGCGGCCTCTGCCACCTTCGTCTTCAACGCGTTCCACGCGGCGCTGACCTTCTCTTTCGCGTTCGTGGAGTACTCGATTGCCCGCCGCGAGGCTTCGCTGAAGTTGCCAGAGAGGGCTGCGGCCAGGATTCGCACGCTCGGGATCACGACATTGTCCAGCAGGCTGGCCAGCCCTGACATGGCGAATGACAGCCCGCCCGCCAGCAGCCCCGCCACCTGTCCGACGATCGGCATGATCTTGGTTGCCAGTTGCACCGACAGTTGTCCCCAGGCGGCGATCACCGGAGCCAGTTCCACGAGGAGTTCCCCGATGGACGTAGCCAGGTCTGTCAGACCAGGGGTCAGCTGCATCAAGGTCTTGGTCAGTACTGGGAATATCTGCGCTGCCAGCTGTACGAACGGCGGCAGGATCGCGGCGAGGATGGGTGCGAGCGATGACAGGAGCGGCACCAGTTGGGCGGCGATGTTGTTGGCGAGCGCCTTGATGGTCGGGGCCATCTCAACGAAGATCTGCCCCAATGACTCGAACAGAGGCGTCAGTGCGGGCAGGATCGCGGCGATCAGCCGACCGAACGTGTCGATCAGGGGAAGTAGCGCCACGACGAGGTCACCAAAAGCGCCAGCCGCCGCCTTAAGCACCGGCCCCAGTGCGGTCAGGATCCGGCCGAGCGCACCGCCCAGGACACCGACCAGTTTCTGCGCAGGCTCGGCAAGCTCTTCGATGACCGGGCCCAGCGCCTTAAGCGCCTGGCCAACCAGCGGCGCAACGGTTTTCCCGACGAGCGCCAGAGTCTCGAACAGGGCGCGCAGCGCTGACTGCACCTCCTGGGATGCTGTTGCTTTGGCCAGTTCGCCAGTGACGCCCTGCAGGATCGAGAGGAAGTTACCGCCTGCAGCGGCAGCCGGGGCGAAGACGTTCTTCAGAATGGTGCCGACGTTTCCGAGCACGTCGAAGAGCTGGCCTGCCAGAGCGACGGCCTGGTCGATCGTTTTCGTCATCGAGCCCGAGGCCAGGCTCTTGCTGATGCGGTCGGCAATGCGGGTAGCTGCGCCGCCGGCAGCTTTCGTGAGCCGGTCGAACGCCGGGCTGGCCGCGACGGCGATCTGCGTGAGCCCCGTGACGAACTGGCCGGGGATCTTGCTGAGGTTGGCGAGACCGTTGTTCGCGCCGGTGATCGCCCGGCCGAGCTGGCCGCTGGTGGACAGGTTCTTGGCAGCGGACAGGACGCCTGAACCCATGGCGTTCAGAGCCCCGGCCGTATCGGCCAGCCCCTTCTTGAGGACCGGCAGGGCCACCTTTCCAGCGGTAGTGATCTGCTTCCCGAGACCGTCGAAAAGCCGCTCTTGAACAGCCTTCCGAACGGCACTGAACTGGGCGCCCATGTTCTTGAGGGAGGTCACGAAGTCGCGGGCGTTCGGGGTGAGTTTGGCGAGCGCCTCGTTGTACTTCTCGGCATTCTGTGGATCGAAGGCGTTCTTCAGCGCGTCCCCGACACCCGCCGTGCCGATCTTCAGTGCGGCAGCTGCGGTCACCAGTGACAGCAGTCCCGTTGCTCCGACTGCCGCGGCTGGAGCCATCTGGGCCAGGGATGCGCCGAGGGACGCCACCGAAGGGACCGCACTGGCCGCAGCCGTTGCGAGCGCGGCCAAGCGCCCAGGGAGCAACGCCAAGCCGCCGCCGAGGCCGCCGCCCCCGGCCCCGCTGAGGGCGCGCTGGAGGCGGGATGCCGCCCCGTCGACGTCGAGGCGGATCGTGAACCTGTGCCGCAACAGCTCCGCCTGCACACGGGCGATCTCCCGCCGTGAGATCTCCAGGCGCGTCGCGAGACGCAGTGGAGTCGACTGCAGCTGATTACGGAGGCGCCGCATCTCCCCGGCGCGCGGAACCAGAGTCACCGGCACACGGATCGGCCGGCGTGCGATCTGGTCACGGATCCGCCGCAACTCAGAGCGGGCCACGTCCGGACGGACGCGAACGGAGACTGGCTGTCTGCCCAGCTGCGTATCGAGAGACGCACGGAAGCGGCTCGCGTCTGCTGTGACAGGAATCTGCACACCGTCCCGAGCCGCTGACAGTTCGGCGCGAAGGCGCGTCGCGAAACCTGCCACGTCTGGAGAGACAGGCACGCGGACCTGCGCACGAATCCGTGTGAGGCGGGCCTGCAGGTCCTCGGAGAAGCCTGTGGCGTCAGGCGTCGCCTGCACCTTGACCCGGGCCCGGACGGTATCGAGCCGGGCCTGCAGCTCCTGCCGGAAGCCCTGCAGGTCGGGCACGGCCTTCACCTGTACCCGGGCCCGCTGCTCGATCCGGTCAAGGTAGCGCTGCAGGCTCGTTGCGAAGGTGCTGGTGTCCGGGAGGACACGAGCAGCCAGTCGTGCGATTTCGCGTCCACCCGGACCACCAGCCACAGCGATCACCCGCCTCTCGTGATCGCCTGTGTCGTGCGGTACTTCGCCGGGAGCGGGCGAGCCAGCGGGTGGCTGGACAGATCCAGCTTCTTGCCGCGGCTGCGGCCCGTGAGACCGCTCGGGCGTTCCACCCTCGGTGGCCGCTTCACGGTCTTCTTGCTGTTCGCCGACGCCACGACCCATGCGGTGTCGTGCGCGGCATCGACTCCGGCGGCAGCGAGGTAGGCGGCGACAGTCCAGCCCCGGTGGTGCCTGCCGCCACGCATCTGCGCCTGCAGAGCGGAGTCGTCGGGAATGTGCTCGACCAGATCGAGGACACGGCGCGGTGCCAGCCGTCCCCGCCACACATCGGCCAGGTCCAGGCCGTATGAGTGCTGGAGATCGGCCCGGATAGCCGCCCCGTACCCGTCGTCGATCATTCGGCCGAGCTGGATGCTTCCGGGAGCTGGGTGTCCGCCTGCCACTTCTCCATGACGAGGAGGTAGAGCGCCAGGTCCCAGGTATCCAGCTCGGCGGCCATGGCCTTCGGGCTGTCGCAGACCAGGAGGAGCAAGTCGCGGATGACTCTCTTCTGCCTCTCCAGTTGGTCGCTGGTCTCCCCCTCGATACCGTCCAGCGACTCGATGAGCACGGTGGCGTTCTTCTGGGCGGTGTCGTCCAGCCGCAGGATGTTCCGGAGCGTGACGGTCGCCCCGTCGTCGAGCACGAGCGGCAGGCCCGGGTAGCGGTCCTCGGCTTCGTCGCGCAGGGCCTTGATGCTGAGTGCGTCGGCCATGATGTGGTCCCTCCATCAGGGTCAGTGGTCCCGGGGTGTGACCTGCCGCCCGGCGGGACCGGCCGGGCGGCAGGAGTTGGTGGTCAGCTGGAGGAAGCGGGCAGGATCGATGCCCACTCGCCAAGCGCTCCGTTCAGCATCGACGAGCCGAGGAAGGTGCCGCTGATCGGGAAGCTGAACCAGTTCTCGACGTCGAGGCTGATCGCGTCGCTTCCGAGGAGGCTGACGCGCGGGTGCCACAGCGGCACGAAGCTGGACCCGTCGACGAGGATCATCAGCAGGGCCTTCACCTGCGGTGTCGGCGAGGCGGGGATACGGAAGGACCCGTCGCCCTGGACAGCTTCCGGGCCGGCGCCGAAGTACAGCTGGTACGTGTCCGAGGTGGCCTGGATCGACTGGAACGTCAGCCCGTAGGTGACGTCCGGGCTGGTCTGGCGCAGTTTCGCGTTCTGCCAGGAGCCCAGCGTGGTGGGGTCGTCGCCCTCGCGCGTGAACTCCGGCATCTCGTCCCGGTTGGTGTGGCCAAGGTTCGACCAGCCGGCGCCGGGTGCGAGCGGGTCGGTGACCGCGGGCTTCGCAGTGTCCGGATCGGCCAGGTAGATGTACCCGGTGCCCGGAACGATCGCGGCGTCGTCCTGCAGTGCCATGAGGGTTCTCCAATCGCCCGTCGGGCGCGGTGAGGCCGCTGGTCCCGAGCGGCGAAAGGAAGGTGTTACAGGGGGTTGGGTCGGGTGGTGACCTGGTGGGTGCACTCGTAGCGGTAGACGCCGGAGTGGTTGAGGGCCGCATCCCCGCCGCGCTGCCAGAACGGGGCGACGAGTTCGGCGACGTACCGGCTCAGGTAGCCGTCCTCTGCCGTGAACTGCGCCTTGCAGGCGTCCCGAAGGGCCGGTCCTGCCCTGCGGGCGAGGAGCGAAGCGGCCGACCGGTCCGCGGCGACGGCGGTGACGGCGATCGTCACCATTCCGAGGCCGCGGATGTCGACCGCCCCAGATCCCGGGACGACGCGGGCGCAGAGAAGCGGCAAGGAGTCGGCCCACGTGCCAGGCATGGCCGACACGACGGTGACGTCGTCGGGATAGGCCGCCGCAAGGGCCAGGCGGACCAGTTCGCCCGCGTCGGGAAGGACGGGGGTGGGGGTCATGAGATGCCTGCCTCGAAGGCGTGCACACCGTCGATGAGCCTGCCGTTCGGCGCGGTGTGCCCATAGTTCTTGCTCAGGGCGTTCGGGTCGTCGGAGTAGATGACGCAGTCCGTCGCGCCAGACTCGACCTTGAACGACCGGGCGAACTCTCCGGTGTCCTGCCTGGTAGCCGCGACTGCTCGCATGCGTTCCACGCGACCCTCGGCAAGCGCCCGAATCTCGGCGCGTACTGCTGGCAGGTGCGCGAGGTAGGAGTCCAGGTTCCGGTCTACTTCGGCCACGGGTCACCTCCTGCGGATTACTGCGACGTCATGGGTGACGCGGGCCGAGCCATGGAAGTGCGACGGTTCGCCGATGACGGTGAAGTCCCGTCCGCGCCAGTGCACTCGCGCCCACGGGCCGGCCGGGAGCGACCGGCCGAGCATGCGGTAGGTAGTGGTGTCCTGGTACCCGTCGGTATCGGAAGCGGATGAGCTCTGTGGCTGCACCCGGCACTGTGCGGTGACAGGGGCCAGCTCGGGCAAGGTGCCATCCGGCTGCATCTCGCCCGCGGGGTAGATGACGACGGTCTCGGTGCCGCTGTCGAGGAGGCTCACCCGGCCACCTCCTCCACCGCATCGCACCAAGCAGCCAACTCCGCAACGGGGTCGAGTGTCAGCGACCGAGCCGCCGCCTTCGCCGAAGCGCGCCCCCAGGCGCCGGGGCTGGACAGGAGCCGCCGGATCGCCTTCTCCCAGTCGCCCGGCTGGTTACGGTCCAAAAGGAACCCTGCACCGCCCAGGCACTCGGTCAGGCCCGGGGTCGGGTGGGCGAGGACGGGAATCCCAGAGGCGTATGCCTCAGCGGCGACCCGGCCCCACGATTCGTACTCCGAGGGGGCAAGCAGGATCCGGGTACGCGCGTACACCTGGTCCCGCATCGCGCCACCGGGGATGTGCGACAGCACCTCGACGTTCGGGAGCCGCTCGACGATCTGGTCGCCGTAGGACCCGCGGACGCCCAGGAACTGGACATCGGGCATGCGCCGAGCCAGCTCCCAGAAGAGGAGGCCGCCCTTGTTCTCGTTCAGGTTGACCAGCGTCACCCGGTCACCGGGGGTGGTCCGGTAGTCCTCGGCGAACACCGGGGGCCTGACCACGAGAGACCGGGCAGGCGCGGCGTACTGGCCAGCCGAATAGAAGTCCTCGGCTGACGCGCGCATCCACTGGCTGTTGTAGACCGCCAAGTCGACCCCGGAGGCTTCCTCGAAGGTCTGGGCGTGCGTGTTGTGGCACACCGAGATGACTGGCACCCCGCCCCGGGCGGCTGCCTCCTTCGCGAAGGGGACGCCTTCCAGGTGTGAGATGACCACGTCGGCGACCGCTCCCAGTGCACCCGCAGACCGGGACGCCACTGATGCCGGCCAGACCTGCACGCCCTGCAGTTCGTAGCGGCCCCAGAAGCTGGAGCGGCGGAACAGGTGGACGCGCACGTCGTGGCCGCGCGCCACCAGGGCCCGCAGCATCGAGTGCGTCATCCACTCCGCGCCCGCATTGTGGTCCGGCGGGTAGCCGTGCAGTCGGGCCACCACTGTCAGGCGCCTCACCTCGGCGCCCCCGGGTCACCCGGTGAGCCCCACGGCAGGTACTCCGAGGAGCCGGCCACCGGGGCGTACCAGGTGTCGTCGACCCGCCACGGTCGCTGCACCTCGACGGATACCAGGCCCCCGGAGCCAGACAGACGCTCCAGAACCTTGATCTCGGAGTCCGTCAGGCCGACGCCGGTCGGCAGGGAGGCAGGCAACTGGTACTGATAGCTGCCCTCCATCTCCATGCGGTAGCCCTCCGGGTTGCGGACCCTGCGCTCGGCGGCGGCCAGCGTGATGCTGACCGCCACATCAGGCGCCGTCGCTGGGTCCGGCCACGGAAGGCCGTAGGTGCGCACCAGTGCGGAGGCGTCGGCGAGGGCCGCCTGGGCGAGCGTCAGTTCATCCCCCGCCAGGGTTCGTCCGAGCCGGATCTCCAGCTCGGCCACGGTCGCGAGCGGTACAGCGGCCATCACCTGTCTCCTTACGATCCGGAGCCGGCAAGCGTCAGCTTGACCGCGCGGACGAGCTCCAGGTTCTCGGGGTCGCCCGCCGCCGCAGTGTTGTCGCGGACGACAGCCGAGCCCACGAACGTGTTGAGGACCGAGCGGTCACGCAGGCGCATCGGGTCGTAGTCGCGGATCCACCGCATCGCGATGCCCTGGTCGGACGTCGACTGCCCGAAGGACACGCCGGCCGGAATGACGGGCGCGCGCATCGCGAAGATGAACGCGGAGCGGACGAAGGCGTAGGCGGTGCCCGGGTCGATGGCATTCGAGCCGACGACCGTGAACCCGGCGTACCGGCCGATCGTGGCCTCGCGCAAGGCGCCGTCGCTGCCGGACTCGTCAACCCTCTTCAGGAGCTCCGAGTTCAGCATGGCGGCCTCGACGTCCGCGCCCACGAGCAGGACGCGCCCGTCGCGCGGCACCTCCGCCTTGTTGAGGGCGGTGCGGGCGGCGACCGCCGCCTTGAACGGGTTGTCCTCGTCGATAGTGACCGTAGTCGCGTAGGTCGCGCCCTCGATCGTGGAGACGAGGAGATCCTCGACCGCGCGGGCGACAGCGTAGGTCTGGGGTGCCAGCACCTGCGTGCCAAAGTCCCGGATGTCGAGGGTCAGCTGCTCGTCGGTGACCGCGACGGCAGAGTAGATGTCGTGGTTGAGCGTGACATCGATCTTCGTCTCGGCCAGCTCGTCCAGCACGATCTCCGACGAGCGGTTGTTGCGCCACCCGTACTCGCGGGCCTCCAGCCGGGCCGGGACCCGGATGCTGACAGTGTCGTCCTTGGCGCCGGCGAAGTCGCTGATTGCGTCGGACCAGACAAGCCGCGGCAGCATCACCTCACGCTGCAGCAGACCGAGCGACGTTGCCGCGATGACCTCAGGCTTGAGGAAGACGTTTGCCATGATTCAGCCCCTCCTCGGGGGTTCGCCCCGAGATGGGGGCGGATGGGTCAGTGGAGCCGCGGAATCTGCTCCGCGAGCTTCTGGGGGTTGAGTTCGACGGGGGTATCCGTCGGGTCGAGGCCACCGCGGCCGAGGCTGCCGGTACCGCCGAAGTGGACGGCCAGCGCTTTCGCGTCGGCTTCGATCTCCTCGGCCGTGTCGCCCTGAAGCCGGTCGGCAACGGCCTCCGGGAGTCCGTACTGGTGGCCGTACTTGATGCGCGCGACCGTGCGCGCACTCTCGGCTCGCACGAGCTCGATGGACGCTGCGGCCTCAGCCGGGTCCACGCGGGTCTCCAGCTGTTTTGTCAGGGCGGCCAGTTCCGCGCGGAGCTTCTTGTTCTCCTGGTTGGCCTTCCGCTTCGCCTCGCGGCCCTTCTCCGGGTCCGACCAGTCGTCGTCCGCCTCCGGGGCGGGCTCCGGCGCGGCAGGCTCGGAAGGAGCGGCAGGGGTCGAGGGCTCCGGGGCGGGGGCGTCGGCTGCGGGAGCCTGCGGGGCAGGCTCGGGAGTCGCGGGCGGCTGTGCCTCCGGCGGCTCACTGGACGACACCTCAGCAGGTGCGGCAGGGGTCTCAGGGGTGGACTCGGACATGACGGTGCCTCCAGGGCAACAGGTGAGAGGGTGCGCCTCCAGGGCGCTGGTGTTACCTGACGGAGACGCCACGAGCCTCAGCTCGCCGCCTCCGGGCTTCAACAGCCGCACGGAACGCGGCCCGAGCCGCGGGGCCGGACAGGCCGCGCGTCGACTCGTAATACAGCTCCCGGAACGCCTGCGACTCCGGAGGAATCCAGTCCTCGCGGGAGTACACCGGGATGAGCGTGCAGTGGCAGTTGTCGTGGAACCGATTCACGCCCCGGGATGCCTCCCAGTCCGCAAGGCGGCTCGGAGACCAGTCCTCCCAGCCCTGCGGCAGGTCGGCGCCCAGCGTCCGGCGGCCCGAGCCGCTACCGCGGTAACGGGCCGTCCACGCGCTGCGGTACACGGCGCCGCGGGAGGCGAGTATGGCGCAGAACCAGCACGGGTTCGGGGCTGTCACGCGCGCCCAGCCGAGCACGGCCCGGTCGGCCCGCACGTAGGCGTCCAGGAGATCCCGGCCGCCCATCTGTGCGTCCCGGTCGGCTGCACCGGCAGCGCGTGCGCCTGCGTCCCGCATCACCGCGTTCAGGTCAGCGAGGAAGTCGACGTCGTCCAGCCGGCCGCGCTGCTGGGACCGCTGAAGCCGGTCGATGCCACGCTGGGCCTGCACCGGACCGGTGACCACCAGCGAGGTCGCTGCCCGGTGCTCGTCTGCTTCCTCATCCGCGGCGGGCCACTCGAAATCGTCGACCGTGACGGTCACGGAGTCGTCGTCCCCGTGCAGGCGAGGCTCGCCAGAAGCAGCCGCGAAGTCGTCCCGCAGCTGGCCCATCGAGTACCCGACGCGAGGATCGACCGGCGCCTCATCCGTGAGGGGAGGAACCGTGGCGCCCACCCGGAAAGCACGCAAAAGGCGCACATACGTGGCCGTCAACAGACGGGACCGAACCCGTATGCGTCGCTGGGACTGCGCCGTATGGGCCAGCCACCGGGCGGACGTCTCAGGCAGGTTCGTCGGCGACACCTGCCGCCACCCCTCCTGCGCCGCCAAAGCCGCCTCAGCCGCCAGACGGGCTTGCGCGCGCCGATGCTGATCCGTCAGGTCCCTCGCCGGGTTAGCCATCGGACGACCTCGGCGCGACCGCCCGCGTCAGCGAGTCCGCCAAGTCCGCCGCAGCGTCCTCCTCGGCCGCCAAGGCCGGCCAGGTGCTGCGGTCGGTGTCCGTGAAGCCCGGCAACCGCGGCCACAGGGCACGCTTCGGCACCCCCAGCATCTGCGCGGCCTTGCCGAGCGCGTCGACCGTCTGAGACAGCGAGCGTGACTCCGCGTCCGTCCAGATCACTTGAGAGGCCAGGTCCTCCTCGCCGCCCGACTCTCCGGCAACGCGGGCGCACAGACGCAGGACGCTCTCCCACGACTCGCCGAAGGAGCGCTTGAACTCCTGAACCATGCGCATCAGCGTCGTCTCGGCCGCCGCCAGGGCCTCGGCGCTGAGGTTGACCATGTCGCCGAGCAGGTAGTGCGGGGGCACCTGGCTCACCACGGCGAGATGCCGCAGCGACATTCCGATCGACTCGATGAACCCGGTCAACGGGGTCTCGTCCAGGGTGCCGAACTTGGTGTCGGCGTCCGGGGCCATCATCGCCCGAGACGAATCCATGGTGATCGCCTTCGGGATCGGGTTGCCATCTCCGTCCAGCAGCGGCTCGCCCGTCTCCGGGTCACGCTTCAGCGGCGGGGCCATGCCCGCGATCCAGCGGACCTTGAACGAGCCGTAGGTCTGGGCGATCAGGAGGTCGAAGACGCTCTGATTGATCCGGTCCTGCAGCGGGATGAGCGGGGCCACAACGCCTGTCGTGCGCCCCTCCAGGTCCACCTGAGCGGCGAATCGGCGGGCTGGGCAAACCCCCATGCCGTGCGGCTTCCCCGCGCCGAGCGTAACGCCGTCCTCCGTGGCCAGCGCCGGGTAGACGTGTGTCCCGTCGATGAACGTGCCCTCGGTGGAACCGTCCGAGCCCGGCAAGGTCGGCAACTCCAAGACGTACAACGGCCACTCGTCCGCCGACGGGTCCTGGTAGGCAGCCCACATGCAGCGCGGTGACACCGCGCGGACCAACGGCACCTTCGGATCGGTCGCAGAAGGGAGCGTGACGACGAAGGAGTGCCCGTAGGTGATCGCGGCCCGATACACGGCGGCCTGCCGTTCATCGAGCCGGTTCCGCTGCCACCCCGAGCGCCACTCCGGGGCATCCTCCGAGGAACCAGACCGGTGATAGCCCTCCACGGCAAGCGCCTGCGCCGGCGCGGCAACAACCATCGGCAGGAAGTTGCTGATGGAGCGCTGCACCAGCAGCTTGTACTCCCGATTGGCGTTCCTCGGCGTGTACGGACCGGCGTGCGCGCCGCGGACGTAGGCGTCGATCCGGTCGAGCTCCAGCCGGTCCTTCTGCAGTCCCTTCAGGGCGGCCGTCGCGCGGGCCGTAGCTTTGCCAGCCTTCTGAGCAGGCGTCGTCACGTCAGCCCCCTCACAAGAAGTAGACAGCGCCGGATCGCTCCGGCTTCAAGTCGCCCTTGGCAAGTGCGTCGAGACGGCACTGCCAGGCGAGGATGCTCGACACCGCGGCGTCGATCTTCCGGGCCGAGTCCGGGTGCTCCTTGCGAATCTGAATCCCGGCGCGGGACTCGGAGCGGCGCGCATTGAGCATGTGACGGGTCAGGTTCGAAGAGCCGCAGTGCGTCAGCTCCCTGTCTGCCACCGCGTCGTGAAGCGAGCGAGTGGCCCGGACAATCGCGTTCGCGCGGCCGCCCGTCATCCACCATTCGATCGGATGGTTCGCCGACGACTTCACCCGCAGGCGATGCCCGTACTTCGCCTCCCAAGCAGCCACGTGCGACTCCCACTTCGCAGGGTCCGCGTACATGCCGACGACGGTCCGGCGGCGGAATGTCGTCTCCACCTCGGCCAGCACCTCGGCAACCGGGACCTCCCAGTCGTCGCCCGCAGGGCCATCCGGCTGCTCCCAGACCCGGATCTCGAAGAGGTGCCCGTCGGAGACGCGGCAGCCCACCAGGGCCGTCGCGTCCGTGACACCGCGGTTGCGCTTCCGGGAGCCGTCGAAGCCCAGCACGATCGGGTCGCTGTCGGCAACGGTCTCGCCCGGGGCCGCGCACCCCGCCCACTCGGGCTGGCTCAGCCAGCTGTCCGTGGCGTGTGTGATTTGATTCAGGTAGTACCGGCGTGCGTCCTGAGGGTCGGTGTCCGGGTCCCAGTACTCGTTGAGCAGACGGCGCAGGTTCACCCAGCCGCCATGCCGGTCCGCCGAGCCCCCGTAGGCGACCGCAAGGCCGTCCATCAGGGACTGCTCGTCAGCCGGATCGGTCTCCGGCGGCGCCTCGCGGTGGTCGAAGAGCAGGCCCTCGTCGGCCTTCAGCTTGCCTTCCAGCTGCTTCTTCCACGCCTCGAAGGACCGTTCCGCGACCGACCCGCCGCCGGGTACGAAGGCGTTCGGCGTCTCGACCGAGCAGCCGTTCACCTTGCCGAGGTTGCGTCGGATCACGCCGGCGAGCTTCCGGCCGCCGTTCGACGGGACCCACGACTCGGTCTGGTCCATCGCCGAGAAGACGGGGCGGAACCCCTCGCGGCTTGTACCGCTGCTCGTCACCGGCTCGATGCGCCCGCGAGGGACATTGACGAAGCCCTCCATGGGCTCGATGTCGTAGTTATCGCCCACGGGACCGTTGCGGGCCATCTCCAGCAGCGGATCCCAGGTGTTCGCGGTCTGGTCCTCGGACACGGCGACGATCTGCACCTTCGCCTTGAAGCCGAGCGACGTCCACGGCCGGCCCACCGGTTCGCCATCCGCGTCCCAGCCGTCCGGGACCACGTCCGCCAGGGCCTCCGCCATGCACAGCGCGGCCACCAGCGGCGACTTGCCCCAGCCCTTCGGCCGGGAAAGCACCGCACGCCGGATCCGGCGCCCGTTGTTCAGTGCGCGACCGGAGATGGCCGGGCCCTCGAAGTTCGGGTCCAGCGCGTACAGCTGGAGGACGAACATGGCCTGCTCGTCGGTGAACTCGAGCGGCTCACCCGCCGCAGGCCCGTCGGGGACGATCAGGTTGTCGGCGATCCAGCCGAGGACCTGGTATCCCAGGGTCGGCAGTTCGCCGCGGTAGGCAGGTCCGCGCCAGGGCATTGGATCACCCCCGCCGCGTACCGTCCTTGCCGCCGTCGCCCGGCTTGATGACCCTCAGCTTTGCGTACCGTTCGCGGGCGCCGTCCGCCCCGGACGACCCCTTGCCGCCGTCGGCCTCGTCCGCTTCGGCGAAGGCCATGCGCAGGCGGGCCCGGTCCTCCATCGTCGCGCCGTGCTTGGCCACACGGAGCCGGAGTTCGGCGGCAAGCGATAGATCGCCACGCCAGAACCGTGCGTGGATGACCGCGGTGTCGAGTAGGAAGTCCCAGTCGGTCGAGCCGAAGTGCTCGGCCTGCGGGCTCGCCTTCCACATCTCCCACCAGGCGACCGTGCGCGCCGGCCAGGTGAACTCGACGAGCTCGCCGTCGCGTTCGATCTCGAAGGTCGGCAAGTCGGGAGCTTCAGCGTGCTCGAAGCGGAGGATGGTCTGAGGCTGCGTCGGCTTGTTGCGCCTCGCTCGCCTGGAAGGGTCCTTCGGGGCCGGCCCGACACCCGCCATCGAGATCACCTCCCGGTGAATGATCATGCAACAGGTATGCAGTTGATCAAGGCCGAATACGCCAGACCCGTACAGAAGAACAGCACGTATACGCTTGCGGTCGGGATTCCATGATCAATAGGGGGTCCCCCCAGGGCATCCCGTGATCCCTATGCATCGATCGCATGACTATGCATCCTCACCGGAGTCCGGGATGCACCTCAGCCGGCCTGGCCCGCCGCTCCCGCGGACGCCGCCGGCGCGCGGCTGCTGACTCGCCCTGGGTCTTGGCCCTGTGGTGCCACCAACAGAGCGTCTGGAGATTCGCGTCCTCGTGGTCGAGCGGATCGCCGACGTGGTCGACCTCCAGCCGGGTGGTGGTCGGGCACCTGCTGCCGTCCCGCATGCGGGCGACGCACTGATGTCCGTCCCGAGCGAGGATGCGCGGCCGGCGCTTGCTGTCCCAGTCGGCCGGCAGCTCGGCCCGGCGATTGCTCGTCGACCAGGGCATCAGCCACCCCTCTCCTGCTTGGCATGGGTGGCTGGTTGACGTGCTCCCTGGCCTAAAGTCCAGGGATTCCGGCCTGGGTCGTCCGACCCTTCCGGGGGCTTCCTGCTTCACCGCGCTGCGCGGGCACGGA
>NZ_JBSFET010000116.1:0-14873 GCF_053594575.1 Streptomyces sp. NPDC001880 | reverse complement strand
CCGATCGGGAAGACCAGCGAGAAGTCCCCGAAGCCCTTCTGGAGGGCGAGCTCGCGCACCGCCGCGTACGATCCCGCGAATCCGATCGCGGCGATGAGCACCGCACCGGCGACCACGAGACCGATGAGTATCCGGTGGGTGCGTGTCAGCTGCATCGCGGCCACCCGCGTTCCCCTCCCCGTTCTCCCGTATTTGACGCTGTGTTCCGACGCCGTGCTTCGACGTTCTGTCCGGCGTCCTGCTGCGACTTCTGGCGGGCACAGCCTGGCACATGGGAACGCGGCGTGTTGCGCGGGGAGGGGCGAAGCCCGGCGCTCGGGGGAGCACCGGGCTTCGTCGAGCCGCCTCTGGGCAGGGGGCTGCCAGGGCCTTTCGTTTGGATCGCACCGGGCTCGTGGGGCCTGGCGCGTGCCGTGCCCCGCTCCCTGATCCGGCCTGACCCGGCTTGATCCGGCCGAAGGACCCTAGCTCGTCTTCTTGACGGACGACTTCTGCGCGGAGGTCTTCTTGTCCGCCGGCTTGCTGTCCGAGGAGTCCTTGTCGGAGTCCCCGCCGGAGGACTTGGGGGAGTCCTCCTTGTCCGTGGCCTTGCCGCTCGGAGCGGTCGAGCCGGAACGCTTGTCCGACTCCGCGTCGGCGACGGAGGCCACCACTTCCTTGGCTGCCTTCTCGGCGCCCTTGAGGATGTCGTCGGCGGAGGGGGTCTTCGCGCCCGCGTAACCCGCGCCGTTGTAGGTGAGGGTGACGACGACGTTCTCGGTCCGGGCCACGACCGTCGCGTACTTGAAGTCCTCACTGGTCTTGGTGAGGTCATAGGTGATCTTGGTGGCCTGCTCGCCGATTCCGCTGACGGGTGCCTCGGCGACCTTCTTGGCGCCCTCGGCGGCCTTGGCCTTGGCGACCTGCTTGTCGAAGTCCTCCTGGGCGCGCTCGGCGCCGCTGCCCAGGGACGGGTCCGAGTCGAAGCGGGTGAAGCCGACATCGAGCCAGCGGTACTGGGAACCCTTCACGCCGTTGTCGTCGAGGCCGTTCCAGGAGCAGCCGGCGCGGGACGAGGTGTCGCTGGAGGTGGCGGCCGTGCCGTTCTTGGACTTCGCCGAGGGAACCAGGGAGGTCACTGTCTTCTTGCTGATCGACTTGCACGGGTCGGGCAGCGCGGCGAACTTCGCGGGCTCGACGGTCGGTTCCGCCTTCTTGGTCGCGCTCGCCGATGCGGAGGACTCGGACGAGCCCGATTCCTTCGCGTCGTCGGAGTCCGACGAGCAGCCGGCGACGACGAGCATCACCGGGACGGCGGTGCAGGCGAGTATGCGGGAGAGTCGCGGGGCTGAACGGTGCATGGTTCCTTCACTCGGGTGGCGCGGCGGGCGGGCTGCCAGGCGGTCGGGCGGGTGGTCGGCCGGTGTTCCGGAGGGTGGCCCGGAAACTGCTCCGGAGGGTTGTCCGGAGGGCCACGGTACGACGGACTGCGACCGGATGCCGCCTCGGCCGGGGACCCGGCGGACGTGGGCGGCGCGCGCCGGGGGCGCCCCGGACGGGGTCATTCGCTGAACTTGTCGACCAGCTGCCGGGCCAGTGCCTGGGCCTTCTCCTGCAGTTCCTTGCTGTCGGGGACCACGGTGGAGACGGCCGGCTGCTCGGTGAAGTCGACCGTCACGATGACGTTCGATGTGCGGAATACCACGCTCACCGTGCGGTGCTGTGCGGTGGAACCTGCCCGGGTGAGCAGATCGTTCAGAAATGCGCTGTCGCCGAGGTCGTCGAGGACGCGCGGCTGGAGGTTGTCGTCCGGGTCTTCGTCGGTGTCCTCGGCCTTGTTCTCGGGCTCGCTGCTTCCGGTTCCGGAGGGGGGGCCGGTCAGGGCGTGCGAGGCGGAGCCGGAGGCCGAGTCGGTGTCGGAAGCGGTGTCGGAAGCGGCGGGGTGCGTCGGCTTCTCCGAGTCCTCCGCCTTCTTCGTGCCGTCGTCCGCGGCGTCGGGGCTCTCGGAGGGCGAGGGCAGACCGGCGGCGGTCTGCTTCTTCCCGTACACCTCGCGGGCGCGGTCGTCGTCGCTCACCGCGGGGTCGTAGGAGACGACGCGCTCGAAGTCGATGGACAGGGCGCGCGAGGCGGACGGGTCCTCGGACTTCCAGCGGCAGCCGACCCGGCGGTCGGTGTCGTAGGTGACGGCGGCGGTGCCCTCGTACACCTTCTTCTGCTGTTCCTCGGAGAGTTCGGCGGCGCCCGGGAGCAGGTCCTTCAGCGTGGACGTCGCGACCGCGCGGCAAGGGTCGGGAAGCGTCCGGTACTTGCCGGGGGCCGCTGCGGCGACAGTTGTCTCGCCGAGCTTGCTGTCGCCTGCGGAACTACCGGTTCCGGTTTCGGCGCTGCAGCCGACGCCGAGCGTTGCCAGCAGCGCGGTGCCGGTTACATAGGCCATTCGTCGCACGGCCCTGGGCTCCCTTCGTGCGAAAAACGGTTGCCGCTCAATGGCGACCGGTGGACACAATGTGTATCGCACGCGCCGCTGTGAATGCCGGTCGGCCGGCTCATTTGCCGACCTTGGCACCGGTTTTGCGCTTTCAGACTTTTCGGGGGAATCGAGGAACTATGTCTTATGTAGAGGTGCCGGGGGCGAAGGTCCCCATTCGTATGTGGGCCGACCCGGCCTCGGTCGAGGACGTCGCGATGCAGCAGCTGCGCAACGTGGCCACGCTGCCCTGGATCAAGGGCCTCGCCGTCATGCCGGACGTCCACTTCGGCAAGGGGGCGACGGTCGGTTCGGTGATCGCGATGCACGGTGCGGTGTGTCCGGCGGCGGTCGGTGTGGACATCGGCTGCGGAATGTCCGCGGTGAAGACCTCCCTGACGGCCAATGACCTGCCGGGCGACCTGTCCCGGCTCCGGTCGAAGATCGAGCAGGCCATTCCGGTGGGCCGCGGCATGCACGACGAGGCCGTGGCGCCGGACCGGCTGTACGGCTTCCGTGCGCCGGGCTGGGACGACTTCTGGGGACGGTTCGACGGGGTGGCCGATGCGGTCAAGTTCCGTCGGGAACGGGCCACGAAGCAGATGGGGACGCTCGGGTCGGGCAACCACTTCATCGAGTTCTGCCTCGACGAGTCGGGTTCGGTCTGGCTGATGCTGCACTCCGGTTCGCGGAACATCGGCAAGGAACTGGCCGACTTCCACATCGGGCAGGCGCAGAAGCTGCCGCACAACCAGGATCTGATCGACCGCGACCTGGCGGTGTTCATCGCTGACACCCCGCAGATGGCGGCGTACCGGAACGACCTGTTCTGGGCGCAGGAGTACGCGAAGTACAACCGCGCCATCATGATGGCGCTCTTCCAGAACGTGGTCCGCAAGGAGTTCAAGAAGGCCAAGGTGTCCTTCGAGCCGGTCATCTCCTGCCACCACAACTATGTGGCGGAGGAGCGGTACGAGGGCATGGACCTGCTGGTCACGCGGAAGGGCGCGATCCGCGCGGGGGCCGGGGACTTCGGGATCATCCCGGGTTCGATGGGCACCGGTTCGTACATCGTGAAGGGCCTCGGGAACGAGAAGTCGTTCAACTCGGCCTCGCACGGTGCCGGCCGGAAGATGAGCCGGAACGCCGCGAAGCGGCGCTTCTCGACGCGCGACCTGGAGGACCAGACGCGGGGCGTGGAGTGCCGTAAGGACTCCGGCGTCGTGGACGAGATCCCCGCCGCGTACAAGCCGATCGAGCAGGTCATCGAGCAGCAGCGGGACCTGGTGGAGGTCGTCGCCAAGCTCAAGCAGATCGTGTGCGTGAAGGGATGAGGGCCTTCGCGCACCGCTGACGGAAGAGCCTCGGACGCGGGTGGTGTGTCCGGGGCTCTTCCTTCATTTCCCGGTCGCTTCGGTCAGCCGGTGCGGTGGACCTTGGTGTTGGAGGCCTGGGCGCGGGGGCGGACCACCAGGAGGTCGATGTTGACGTGGCTGGGCCGGGTGACGGCCCAGGTGATGGTGTCGGCCACGTCGTCGGCGGTGAGAGGGGCGTCGACGCCCGCGTAGACCTTGGCGGCCTTTTCGGTGTCGCCGCGGAAGCGGGTGGTGGCGAACTCCTCCGTCCTGACCATGCCGGGGGCGACCTCGATGACGCGGACCGGGGTGCCGACGATCTCCAGGCGGAGGGTCTCGGCCAGGACGTGCTCGCCGTGCTTGGCGGCCACGTAACCGCCGCCGCCCTCGTAGGTGGAGAGGCCCGCGGTGGAAGAGAGGATCACGACCGTGCCGTCGCCGCTTTCGGTGAGGGCGGGGAGCAGGGCCTGGGTGACGTTGAGCGTGCCGATGACGTTCGTCTCGTACATCTGGCGCCAGTCGGCGGGGTCGCCGGTGGCGACCGGGTCGGCCCCGAGCGCGCCGCCCGCGTTGTTGACGAGGACGGCGAGGGTACGGAACGCCGTGGCGAACTCGTCCACCGCGGCGCGGTCGGTGACGTCCAGCGCGTAGGCCGTTGCCTGGTGGCCCGCCTCGTTGATCTCGGCGGCGAGCGCCTCGATGCGGTCCTTGCGGCGGGCGGTCAGTACGACGCGGTAACCGGCCGCGGCCAGCTGCCGGGCGGTCGCGGCGCCGATGCCGCTGCTCGCTCCGGTGACGACGGCGATCGGGGTGGCGGCCATGGCGGACTCCTCGGACAGCTGATCGGTAACGGGGGCCAGGATAGGCAGGTAAGGGCTGGGGCGTGTGTCGAAAGTCCTGCCCGGCCGGGAACGTCCGGTGCTTCCCCGAGCTCTCGGCTTCGCTCGAGCAGGGGAGACCCCATTGCTCGCCGCGTTGTCGGTCGTCGGCGCGGCCCGCTGCGCTCTCCTCCCTCCGCCTTGCGATCGCACGCACCGGACGCCCCGCCCTCCGGGCGGACGACGCTGCTGTCGAAACACGCCCTAGTGATTGCGGGGGGCGTACATGATCACAGCCATGCCGGCCAGGCAGATCAGTGCGCCGATCACATCCCACCGGTCGGGGCGGTAGCCGTCGGCGACCATGCCCCAGGCGATCGAGCCCGCGACGAAGACACCGCCGTACGCGGCGAGGATGCGGCCGAACTCGCCGTCCGGCTGGAGCGTGGCGACGAGGCCGTAGGCGCCGAGGGCGATGACGCCCGCCCCGATCCAGATCCAGCCCCGGTGCTCGCGCACGCCCTGCCAGACCAGCCAGGCACCCCCGATCTCGAAGAGCGCGGCGACGACGAACAGGGCGACGGAACGGGTGATGGACATGAGGCCCAGCGTTTCACGAGGTGAGGGGCTGGGTGACGGGCTGAGGGAGAGCCGGGTGAGGGGCCGGGCGGTCGTGCCCGTCGCGTGCTCATCGGGTGAGGGCGGCCCGCAGGTCCGCCGGGTCGGGGTGTTCGCTCGCCCAGGCGATGTAGCCGTCGGGGCGGACGAGCAGGGTGGTGGTGCGGTCGCTCCGCCAGTGGGCGTGCACCAGCGGGGTCGGTGACGCCGGAGCGGCGGTGCCGTCGGGGGTGACGAGGACGAATGTCCCGTCGCGCAGCAGCTGGTGCAGACGGCCCTCCCGCAGGCTCAGGTCGGGGGCGCGCTTCGAGGTCAGGGGATGCGCGCCGTGTGGAGCCGGGTAGGCGATCGAGATGCCGGAGATCATGCCGATGGTCTTGTCGGAGGCGGGCCGGACCGTGGACAGCGCTGCGGCGGCGAGGGTTCTGACCGCCCGCTGGAGCGGGGTGCGGGCCATGGCGAGGCGGACGAGCGCGCCGCTGGAGCGGAGCACTCTCGTGCCGACCGGGTGCCGTTCGGTGTGGTAGCTGTCGAGGAGCGCCTCCGGGGCGGCCGTCTGCCCGCGCAGTACGGCGGCGAGCTTCCAGGAGAGATTGGCGGCGTCCTGAAGGCCGGTGTTCATGCCCTGGCCGCCCGCGGGCGAGTGGACATGGGCGGCGTCCCCGGCGAGGAAGACCCGGCCGGTGCGGTAGCGCGGCACCTGGCGTTCGTCGCTGTGGAAGCGGGAGATCCAGCGGGGGTCGTGCATGCCGTAGTCGGTGCCGAAGGCGCGTCGGGTGAGCTCGCGCAGCTCTTCGAGATCGACGGGGTCGCAAGGGCCGCTGCCGGCGGCCTGGTGCGCGTAGCTCCACCCCATCACGCGGTACCAGCCGTCGCCGAAGGGCACGATGAAGGCGAAGGCGTCCCCACCGCCGCTGATCGTGAGGGTGTCCTCCGGCTCCTCGGCGAGCCGGACGTCGGCGAGGGCCATCGACCGGATCACGGCCTTTCCGGGGAAGGGCAGCCCGAGTGCCTGGCGCACGGGGCTGCGCATCCCGTCGGCGCCCACGAGATAGCGGGCGGTGAGAGTGGCCCGGCTGCCGTCCTGCTCGCGCAGCTCGGCGGTGACCGATTCCGACGCGGCGCTCTGGTGGAGCCCGGTCAGCTCCGTGTCGTACCGGAAGTGGACGCCGGCGGTACGGGCCCGGCGCTCCAGCAGTCGCTCCACCTCGTACTGCGGGGTGATCAGCACGAAGGGGAAGCGGGTGTGCAGCCGGTCCAGGTCGAGCGAGAGCCTGCCGAAGAAGCGCAGACGGCTGAGGGAGGTGCCCGTCTTGATCAGCTCGTCGGCCAGGCCGCGGCTGTCGAGCAGTTCGAGCGAGCGGGCGTGTACGGCGAAGGCGCGCGTCATATTGCTCGTCCGGTGCGGGCGGCGCTCCACAAGCGTCACGGAGACGCCCTGGGCGGCGAGATCTCCCGCGAGCAGCAGGCCGGTGGGGCCCGCGCCCACGACGATCACGTCGACGGTCTCGGGTGCGGTGCTCGGGGTGGGTGCGGTGCTCGGGGTGGTGGTCATGACTGCCTCCTGGGCCCGTTCATCAGCTTTCACCTTCATGCCAACGAGCGTTGGTCAACACTTGTTGGCAACGGTAACTCCGGCGGAGCTGGCATGTCAACGGCTGTTGGCCTACATTTGTTGGCATGACGAAGCCCGCCACCGCGCCCCGCCGTTCGGATGCCACCAAGGCCGCGATTCTCGAAGCCGCGCGCGAGCGGTTCGCCGCCGACGGGTACGAGCGCGCCACCATCCGGGCCATCGCCCGTGACGCGAACATCGACCCGTCGATGGTCATGCGCTACTACGGCAACAAGGAGGGGCTGTTCGCCGCCGCCTCCGCGATCGATCTGCGGATACCCCAGCTGGGGGCGCTGCCGGGCAAGCACGTCGGTTCGGCCCTTGTCGCGCATTTCCTGGACCGCTGGGAGAACGACGACGTGCTCACGGCCATGCTCAGGGTCGGTGTCACCAACGAGGCGGGCGCGGAGCGTATGAGGACGGTCTTCGCCGAGCAGATCAGCGCGGTCACGGCCGGCGTCTGCCCCGTTCCGGCCGAAGCGCCCCACCGCGCGGCACTCGTCGCCGCGCAGATACTCGGGATGGCGCTCACGCGCTACGTGCTGCGGTTCGGGCCCGCCGTCGAGATGTCGCGCGACGAGGTGATCGCCTGGCTCGCGCCCACCATCCAGCGCTATCTGACCGCCGAGGCGCCGTAGGCCGTGTCACCACGGGCCGCATCGCGAAGCCGACCGGGCCGGCCACGGGCTCGGCGACCCGGCCGGCCGACCGGCTGGAGCGGGGCGGATACGTGACGCGCGAGCGTGACACCGTCGACCGGCGGCGGGTGCCAGTGCCCCGACAGGCAACGTTCGCCCCGTCGCGGCGCGCGGCCCCGGGCGGGGCTGACGCCGTACCCCCTGCCCGGATCTACGCCCCGTCCGCCGACGCGGGCGCGAATTCGTGGAGCGCCTTGGTGACGATCGCTTCCAGATGGGAGTGGTGGGCGCCCCTCCAGTAGACGCGATCGCACTCCATGCACTGCGCGAAGACGTCGTACGAGCGCCGGGTGCCGTGCTCCAGGTGGTCGCTGACCGAGTCCTTGTCGGCCGTCCTCAGCGGGCCGTTGCAGGCGGTGCACCTGGTCCAGGGGGCGAGGCGCGGGGCGAACCGCCCCAGCACGTCGCGTAGTTGGTCCTCCGGGCGGTCGCTGTAGACGTACGCCCCGGCCCAGATCTCCCGGCGGTGCAGCAGCCCGCGGTCCCGCGAGAGCAGCACGCGCCGCTCGTCCGCCGACCGGGTGGCCAGCGCGGGATCGCCGATGTCCTCGCTCTCGTACGCCGCGTCGACGCCCAGCAGCCGCAGCCGCCGGGCCAGCGTGCCGAGGTGGACGTCGAGCAGGAACCGCAGCGGCGCACCCGGGACCTGCTGGGGGCGCTCCACGGCCCGTACCTCGACCAGTTCGCCGTCACCCGGGATGTGCGAGACGGGTGCGGGGCGGCCGTCGACCAGGATCTGTCCGGCCTCGGTGAGCGGGATGCCGAGCGACTCCACGACATGGCCGAGGGTGGAGGCGCCGTCGGTGGTCACGGCCGTGCGTCCCCGGCGGCGTTCATGCGCGACGAAGAGCCTCAGCTCGGGGGCGACTTCGAGGTGGATCTCCGGTCCGTTCACCCCGTCAGGATGTCATCGGCCGTGGCGGGTCGGCCAGGGGGTTTCGATTGCCCGCGTGCGCGGTCAGGGGCGGAAGGCGGCGGCGTGTTCCTCGGCCCAGGTGGCGAAGGTGCGGGCCGGGCGGCCGGTGGGCCGCCGGCGCGGGCGGAGGCGGGGCGGCTCTACAGTTCCCGCATGAAGATCATCGACCTCGAACCCGGCGACGCCAGACTGGCCGACGACCTGCTTCCCGTCCTGCGTGAACTCCGCCCCCACCTCACCGAGGACCTCTTCCGGGAGGTGTACGGGCGGGGGTACGGGCAGGGCCTGCGGTTCAGCGCCGCCTACGACGACCGGGGCGTCTGCGTGGGCGCGGCCGGGTGGCGCGTCATCGACAACACCAGCCAGATCCGGAAGCTGTACGTCGACGACCTGGTCACCGCCGAGAGCGCCCGCTCCACCGGGGTCGGCCGAAGGCTCCTCGGGCATCTGGAGGACCGGGCCAGGGAGGCGGGCTGCCTTCACCTCAACCTGGACTCGGGCACGCACCGCACCGGCGCCCACCGTTTCTATCTGCGGGAGCGGCTGGACATCGTCGCGTTCAACTTCGACAAGGCACTCGATTCGGACTGAGCGCCAAAACCGGACCCGGCCGAACACGGTCGGCCGAACACGGACCGACCCGGCCGAACCCGGACCGACCCGACCCGGCCGGGCCCGGCCGGACACTCAGCGCGGCGCGAACGCCGTCGGGGGTACGCCGACCGTGGCCGTGAAATCCCTGGTCAGATGGGCCTGGTCGCTGTAGCCGAGCTCCGCCGCGAGCGCCGCCCAGTCCACCTGCCGGTCCGACTCGGCCCGTTCCAGCGCCTCGTGGATGCGGTAGCGGAGGATGACCCACTTGGGGCCGACGCCGACATACGCGGCGAAGAGCCGCTGGAGCGAGCGCGACGACACCCCTTCCATGCGGGCGAGTTCCTCGACACGGCGCACCCTACGGTCCGTGCGCACCACGTCGACCAGGGCCATCGCGCGTTCGGCCTGCGGGTCCGGTTCCGGGGCGAGCGCCAGCAGATACGCGTCGAGCGCCGCCACCCGCGCGTCCTCGTCCGCCGGGCCGAGGACGTCCGACGGCGGGACGGGCGGAGCGAACACCTCCGCGGCGGGAAGCCGCCGCCCGGTCCACTGCGCGACCGGCCGGTCCGGCGCGAACGGCCGGAAGCCGCCGGGCCGGAACTGCACCCCGCAGACCCGGCCCCGGCCCGCCAGCTTCTGCGTGAAGAGTTCGAGCCCGATGCCCGAGACCTCCGCGAAATCGTCCTCGTCCTCGTACCGCTGGAAGACCAGGTTCACCGACGGGTGCGGCACCAGGTGGGAGGCGTACGGCTGGGACAGGTCCCAGTCGATCAGCCAGTAGTGCTCCAGGTACGGGCGCAGCCCGGCGGCGGGTTCACGACGGCGGAAACGTACCTGGGCGAAGAGCTCGGGGGCGTCGACGATGCCCCGGGTGTCGCGTCGAGGAACGGCCATGACGGCGATCCTAGGGCGCGGGGGCCGTCGGCGCGGGGCCCGGTCGTTTCTGCACCGGCAGGTCCGGCGGGGCGGCCGCAGGTCGTTCTCCGGCCGATGAAAAGCCGGCCACGGCGCGCCCTCCCCGGCCCGTGTCCGCGGGGCTACCGGCTCCACACATGCAGTGTGTCGCCCGCCTCCGACACCGTGTACCAGGTGCCGTCGCCGAGGGCCGTGGGCGCGCCGGACACCGGGAACGGGTACGTGAGCTGCGCGGCCAGCCGCATCCGCGCCCCGGCCGTGCTCACCAGCCAGTGGCGTGCCTCGCCGTACTCCTCGTCCCGCTCCGACGTACCGGCGACGACGGTCTCCTCGTCGAGGAAGCCGCACGCGTAGTCCCAGAGCGTCTCGTCGGCGTCCTCGTCGTCGGGATCGGCCCCGGGGTGGCGGGGGACGGTGTGCTCGGTGCCGAGTTCGGACAGTACGGAACCGTCGTCGATCCGGTGCACGCCGAGGGTCTCCTCGTAATGAGTCACCGTCAGGAAGCGCTCGCCGGAGGGGCTCACATCCGTCAGGATCCGCTCGTCGTTGCAGAACCGCTCGACGGAGAGCTTCTCGCCGTCCCATCTGCCCCACAGCATCGGCACTCCGTCCTGCCCCTCGCCGACGCAGAGCCCCATCCGGGCGGGGTCGGGGTGCGGGACGTGGTCCGAGCCGACCGCCGCGGTCTCCGCCTCCACCCGGCCCAGCACCCGTCCGTCGGCGGCGTCGATGACCAGCCATTCGTCCAGCGCCTCCGGATCGGGTCCGAACGCGGCGACCGGACCACGGACATGGGCCCACACAAGGCTTCCGTCCGCGGAGAACACGGCCGAGCCGCTGTCCGCGTAGAGGTGGCGGCGGTCGGTCGCGTACTCCTCGTACGTGGTGTGGAGGGTGCGGCAGCCGCCCTCCCAGCAGCCGTGCCGGACCTCCCAGCGCACCGCCCCCGCCGGGTCCACCGCGCGCACCGAGTGCACCCCGGCGAAGACCGCGAGGTCGCCGCCCGGGGCCACCGTGCAGGTGCCGAAGCGGCGGGGCCAGGGCGCGGGGAAGCGGACCGCCGACGCGTCCGGGGAATCGGGGTCGACGACGGCCAGTTCGGTGTCACCGTGCTGGACGAGCAGGCGCCGCCGGCCTGCTGACCGCCCGTCCCCGGGCGCGGGCCACCGCAGGAGATCCGGGGCGTCCGCCGCGTCCCGCACCCGGTCCAGCGGTGCGGCGAGCGTGGTGACAAGGCGTGCGACGGTGGCATCGGCCATGGAGCGGGTCCTCCCCCTCGTATGTGAGCGCAACGACTCGAACGTGAGTGCATCGGTACGAGGAGAACCGTACGGCCGCGGCCCGACGCGCATCAGCCCTGGTACGTGTCCGGGACGACGGCGACCGGGCAGGGCGCGTAATGCAGCACCGCGTGGTTGACCGGGCCCAGCTGGAGCCCGTGCCATTTGCTGCTCCGCCGGGCGCCGACCACCAGGAGTTCCGCCTCCTTGGCGGCGTCGATCAGTACGTGGTGCGCCGGTCCCTGCGCGACCGACCGGTGGACGACCGTTCCGGAATCGTCCTGCTCGGTGAGGGCCGTCAGGACCTCTTCGAGGTGTTCCTCGGCCCGTCGACGCTGCGGGGAGGCGGGGGCGCCGGGAAAGGGAGGGTGGCTCAGGAGTTCGAGCGCCGGGCGGCGCCAGGCCCGTACGGCGACCAGTTCGGCGTGGCGTGCCGCGGCCTGGGCCAGTGCGAAGACGGCGGCCGCAGAGGGCTCGGCGGCGTCGCTGATCCCGACGACGACGCGGCCGTCGGGTTCCGTCGGCGCGACCGGCGGGGCCGTGGGAATCACCACGACCGGGCAGTGGGAGCGGCCGGCCAGTGAGAGTCCGACGGAGCCGAGGATCATTCCGGCGATCCGGCCCCGGCCCCGGGATCCCAGGACGACGAGTGCCGCCTTGTGGCTCTCCCGTACGAGTGCGGCCACCGGGTCCTCGGGCTGCACATCGGCCACCACGTCCACCTCGGGACTGAGCTCCCGCACGCGGTCCTGGGCCGAGGCGACGAGATTCTCGGCGAGGACCTGTTCGCCGGGGCGCTCGTTGTCGACGGCGGGCCGCAGCCCCTCGTAGTGCTCCCACAGCGAGGCGTACACGATGCGCATCGGAAGCCGGGAGCGTGCCGCTTCCGCCGCGGCCCAGTCCAGGGCCCGCAGGCTGCCCTCCGACCCGTCCACTCCGACGACCACGGGGAGCCGCATCGCTCACACCGCCTTCTCTCGGCGCCTCTTCCGGGCGTTCCTACGGTTCGATCGTCAGCACCCGGCCCAGGGGGCGGCGCGGTGTCCTCGGCCCGGTGGGGCCGTATCCCAGACGGATGATCATCTGGGGGTGCCCGGTGCCGTGGACCGGTTCGCGCAGGACCCAGCGCAGATCCGGCCATTCCAGGGGCTGGGTCGCGAACGAGCTGGACACGTGCTCCAGCGTGGCGGTGAGCAGGACGCGCTCCAGTGCCTGGCCGGCGCGCAGCCAGTCCGCCGGACGGTCGCCCCGGGTGCTCAGCAGGGCCAGCTGAGGCCGGCGCTCGAACAGGACACGGGCCCGGCCGGGGAGCGGGGCGGTGCCGGCGAAGTCGCGGTTGGTCGCCCGCTCGGCGGCGTCGCGGGGGCCGAAGGCGTAGTCGGGGATGCCGTCGACCGGTGCGTCGGACTTCGAGTACCGGGCCCAGTGCTTCTGCTCGGCCTCCCGTGCCGGGTCCCCGCGGTCGTATCCCTCGGCATCCCGGATCAGGCCGAGCACGGTCTCCAGATGGGGCCCGGCCAGGAACGCGAAGTCCGCGCCCTCGGCCTCGGCTGCCGCGGCGAGGCGCGCTCGTACGTCGTCGGGGATCGCCTGCTCGTCGAACGGATAGCGGCTGGTGTGCCGGTCCGCGATCGCGGGATGGAGCGCGCGGAGCGCTTCGTCGGCCGGCCCGAGGGGGTTGTCCGGGCGGTCGTCCAGGCGTACGGATGCCAGGAGGGCCGGCTCGGACGGCGAGGGCAGCATCGTGGTGACCGCGTCCAGGCCGCGGTGGGCGGCGGAGACCCGCAGGTTGAGCAGGGCCGCGCCGCAGCCGATGTGAAGGGCGCGGGTGGAGGGGTCGGCCTCCGGCATCCGGCGCTCGAAGTCGGCGCGGAGGACGAGGGTGCGGCTGAGGCGCCCGTAGTGGAAGAGCCAGGGCTGCGCGTTGTGCATGGACGGTGCGGCGGTGGCGTCGGCGACGAGGTCGGTCACCACGGCGTCGGTGAGGGTTTCGGTGGACATCGGACCCCCGGGGGTCGGGAACTGTCGATGTCCCTCCAGCATGTATCAAGAGCCGCCGAGGCGATATGGGTCTTTCCTCCCGAAGCTCGTATTTTCTGCTATTTCGGGACATCGGCGGGCGCGGGATCGCGGAAGTGGGCGGGGGTCGTGGAAGCGGGCGGGGGGTCGTGGAAGGGGGCGCGGGGTGCCGGAGCGCTTACGCGGGCGCCCCGAGCCGGGTGACCAGGTGGTGCCAGGCTTCCTCCAGGCGCTCCAGGGGCATGCCGCGCTCGGTGGTGAGGTGGTGGACGAGGGCGGTGTCGATGGAGCCGAGCAGGGTGTGGGCCAGCAGTTCCGGATCGCCGGGCACGTTCGCCTGCCGCAGCAGCATCGCGATGTGGTTGATGCGCAGATGGAGCGCCGGGACGGCGTAGTTGCGCAGCGGGTCGGTCCGGCTGGCCAGGATCAGCGGGTGGTGATCGCGTTCGTGGCGCAGGACGGCGGGCCCGAAGGCGTGCAGCCGCTGTGCCGCGGAGGCGCCGGGGCCCAGCGGTGGCGGGCCGGAGAGGAAGGCGGCCTGCAGCTGCTTCTCCCGGTGGTCCAGGAGCGCGATCAGCAGGCCGGCCCGGTCGCCGAAGCGCCGGAAGACGGTTCCCTTGCCCACTCCCGCGGCGGCGGCCACCGATTCCATGGTCAGGTCCGCCGCTCCGCACCCGGACAGGAGCCGGGAGGCGGCGTCCAGCAGGAGCGTGCGGTTGCGTGCCGCGTCCGCTCGTAGCTGCGGGGGGGCATCGGTCGGGGCGAGCGGAAGATTCGTCCGCTCTTCTCCTGGTTCGGGCAGCCTCGGGGAAGGGGTGGCGGGGCCGGTCATGGTCTCAGCGTAGCGCCCGGGAAGGATAAGTGGACCGCGGTCCGGTTAGGTGGTACAACTTTAAACGGACCGTGGTCCATTTATTGGATTTCAGCTACCTCGCCGCCTTTCCGGGAGTTCCCATGTCTGTACGCATCCTCGCCCTCGTCGGCAGCCTCCGCGCCGGCTCGCACAACCGTCAGCTCGCCGAGGCCGCCGCCAAGCACGCCCCCGAGGGCGCCGCGATCGAGCTGTTCGAGGGCCTGGCCGACGTGCCCTTCTACAACGAGGACCTCGATGTCGAGGGAAGCGTCCCGGCGGCCGCCGCCCGGCTGCGTGAGGTGGCGGCGGGGGCCGACGCCTTCCTGCTGTTCTCGCCCGAGTACAACGGCACCATGCCGGCCGTCCTGAAGAACGCCATCGACTGGCTGTCCCGTCCCTTCGGCGCCGGTGCCATCTCCGGCAAGCCGGTCGCCGTGGTCGGCACCGCCTTCGGCCAGTACGGCGGCGTCTGGGCGCAGGACGATGCCCGCAAGTCCGCCGGGATCGCGGGCGCCGTGGTCCTGGAGGACGTCAAGCTGTCCATCCCCGGCTCCGTGACGCGCTTCGCCGACACCCACCCCGCGGACGACGTCGAGGTCGTCACCGCGATCACCGAGGTCATCGCCCAGGTGCGCTCGGCCGTTTCGGTGGCTGCCTGACCTCCGGATCCTGTCCGGCCCCGATCCGCCGGACAGGTCCCGCACATGCGGCGGCGGCCGGGCGAGGCAGCCGCCCCACCGTCC
>NZ_JBSFET010000115.1:0-15314 GCF_053594575.1 Streptomyces sp. NPDC001880 | reverse complement strand
AACTACTGGCGATGGCTCACGCTCGCCACCCCTCAAGTGCGAGCTGAATTCGGCGGCAGCGCAGCGGCGGGAATCCGATCATGAACATCCCTTTCACGTTCCAATAACGTTCCAGGGATGGCTTCTGACCTGCGGTTACTCGGGCCGACTCGCCGGAATTGGGAGTTGGCTGGGAGTTAGCCCCAAGCTGCGTCTCCCATGCGGTCGGGCACCGACTCCCACCGCTCCTGCAGCGTCTTCATGATGGCACGCTCAATCGGAACAGTCACGCTTGAGTACACGCCCTCAACACCCGGGACTTCGTGCCCCATACGAGACTCGACCGCAAACCGGCTGTGCCCGTCCTCGTCGAGCCAGGATTTCGCCCCGTGCCGGATCAGGTACAGACGCTTCCCCGTGAACGCAGGAACCTCCGACAGGGCCAGGCGCTCACCCGGCCAGCGCGGCCCCTCCTCGGCCTTCGCTCCGTCGGCGATCGGGCGCCAGTACTTGTGGTCGAAGTTCGCCGATCGCAAGTTGCCCCCGCTGATCGACGGAAACACCCACCGGGAGTTGTGCTCCTTCAGGAGCCGCTCCAGCATTTCGGCGAGGAACGGGGGCACCACCAGGGTCCTGAACGACTCGTACTTCGGCGGGAAGAACTGCAACCCGCCGCCCATGTACTGGACTTGACGCTCCACCCGTACCGCAGGCATCAGTCCTTCGCCCTTGCCGTACCGTCCCACGTCCTCGGCGTAGCGGTCGGTCTCGTCGGAATCGGTCCTCAGGTCCGACCCGGGCCATGTCGGGTAGCAGTACTCCCGGGTGAGTCCGTACAGTTCGGCCGGCCGCATGCCCGTCACTGCCATCGTCCACATGAAGACATACCCGGCTGGCCCGAAAACCGCGTGCGCGTTCCGGGCGAGGGCTTCGACGGCCGCGGGGGCCATGTCCTTCTTCCGCTCGCGCTTCTTCTTCGTGTACTTCCCGCGGCGGCGGTGCCGCTCGACGGGCGATGTCTTGCGGAGTTCAGCATTGACGGCGTCGTCCATCGCCATGCTGAAGACGTTCAGCACGGCCTTGCGGCTGTTCTCGCTCGACAGCACGGTCTTGAGGTGTTTCTTGAACGCCCGGTGATCCATGATGCCGATCTCGCCGACCGTGCGCCGCGCGAAGTACGGCTTGATGTGCACGCGGATCACGGACTCGTAGTTGACCATTGAGCGATGCGCTAGATCGAGGGATCCGTACCAGGCGTCCAGCCAGTCGGACATGAGCGTGGAGCCGTCGCGGTTCGTGATGTTGACGCCGTGACGGACCTCGTACTCCTTGTCCATCCCGTACTGCAAAGCTTCATCTTCGTCGGTGAAGCCGCCCTTGGACTCGTGGCGCTTACGGCCGTTGGCCAGGTACTCGCCCGTCCACCACTTGACCCGGCATGTGCCACCGCGCCACTCAACATGTGGCATGACGCCTCCCTGAACGTGCGTGATGCCCGGCTAGCGCCCCCGCTGCCGGGCCCTCACGCCAGACTGCTCTTCAATCCGGTTTCCCGATCGGGCAGTTACCGCATGTCGAACAGTCCCCTCCTTCGCGCTGAACCAGCTCTCGCACGACCGACCTGACTGCAGGATCGTGCTCGAACTGGGGCGCTGCTACACAGACGATTCTCTCAGCTGTACGGCCGACCCATCCGAGGAAGGTCGGGCCGTAGTCGCCTATCACCAGATCGCCGCGCATCACCATGGTTCCCCCTTCCGGGAACGGGAGAACCCCCCAAGGTGTGAGCACGACTTTGCCACGCTCAGGGCCGTTTGGGACCAGGCGAGACCAAAGTGACTGTGCTTAGTTTCAGAGCAAAGCCCTTAACCCGAAAAGATCTTAGGCCGAATGGGTGAACCCTGCGTCAGATGACGCCAGCCTTCTTGAGGTCTTCGATAATGCGCGCGCTCAGTGCACGGATCTCGGAGGCGGACAGGTCTGTCACGCCGATCGATGCGCTCTCCACTACGCGCTGCACGGTGAGGTCGCGCTCGGTCGCGTCGGCGATCGTTACCCCTGAGGTGGAGCCAGACTCCTCGGCGAGCACCGGGTCGCCGCCATCGGCGACAGCCTCACAGGTGCCCGTGGCCCAGCCCAGTACGCGATCGATCTTTGCGTAGTTGAGTGCGCGAACGGGCTTGGCTTCTTCGACGCGCTGCCAGGTGTCCTTGGACATGCCGACCTCGTCGGCTGCCTTCTTGCGGGCGAGGCCGAGCTGGAGGCGGCGGGCCTTGACGGCCTGCGCTAGGCGAGGGAGGTCGCGGGGCGGCATGACTCCATCTTGGCAGGGCCGGGCGGGGCCAGCCAGGACCGGGCCGCAGTCCGGCCGATTCACTGACGTGCGGGAATGCGCCGGTTGTCGTCCCCGCGCCCCCGCATGGGCGATCTAGGTCTAGCTAGAGGCTAACTAGGGCTGGACACGGGGGCTAACTAGGGCTACCTTCTGGGTATGCGCCAACCCCAACCCACCTTCGAAGTGGACGGGGCGGTTATCCGCCACCGCCGCATGCAGATGGGCCTCGAAATGTCCGAGCTGGCCGAACGCGCGGACATAAGTCGGCGCTACCTCAGTCACCTCGAAAACGGCACTCGCACCCACATGAGACCCCGGCGATACATGGCCCTCTGCAAGGCGCTGAACGCCGACACCGACGACCTCCTCGCCCCACAGAGGGCCCACACCCCCAAGGAGTGACATGCCCGGCGACAAGTACGAGAAGTACGGCCGCCCCATCCCCCCAGCGGACCTGAACCAGGAGTACATGACCGTCCAGGAGACGGCTCACGTCCTGTCCTGCTCGGTGTCCTGGCTCCGCAGGTTCCTGAAGGAGCACCCGAAGATGCACGCCCGGCAGGGCCGGCGCATCGTCACGAACCGCGCTGACCGGGACGCGATCTACGCCGCGAACCGCATGGGCGGCACCGCACACCGCGGCAGCAAGCGCCGACCCCGCAGGGCCCGGCCGGCGCGGTCCACCTCGCAGGTCCAGGCCGCTGCCTGACCGCAGCAAAAGAGGCCGCCCCGTAACCGCGAAGCCCGGGACGACCTCCGTGACCCACCCACACACGTCAAGACGAAAGGCGGGCCCCGTGCCCAACATCATCGCATCCCCTGAGCTGCACACCGACGACTGCGACGACACGTCCTGTGTCCGCTGCCACACGCTGACCCCGTCGAACCTGTACGAGGTCGACACCTGGCTCGACAACGCCGGCGTGTTCGCCAAGCAGTTCTGGGAGGACGGCGGCGGCGAACTCGTCATCACCGGCCTGCGGATCGGTCACGGCGAGGACCGCATCGTCGCCAAGTTCGGTAACACGATCGTCCGCCACTACGACGGCAGCCACACGGTCCGCCCCACCGAGCACCCGACGGGCGAACTGACCGCGGTCGAGTGGAACGCCCGCTACCCGGTCGGCACGTCGGTCACCGCCTACCCGGGGGTGCGAGGCGAGAACCCGCTGATCACCGTCACCCGCAGCAAGGCGTGGACGCTCAGCGGCCACACCCCTGTTGCCCTCGTCGACGGCCACTCGGGCGGCATCGCCCTCACGCACCTCGACGTCATCGAGGTGGCGGCATGAACGCCCCGACTGCGCCGGACTGGCCGGTCTGCACCCCGGAAGCCGCCCGCGCGGCCGGGCTGGACGTCGCCCCAACCGCAGCCGAGCTGAGCGTAATGGCTGCGTCGATCGTCCGCTCCTGGGGGAACCGGTGGGCTGAGCCCGACGACCTGGTTGCGAGCACCGCAGACGCTGGCGCCCAGCTGGCCCGCACTGTGCCGCTGATCCTTGCCGAGCTGGAGCGAGTCCGCGCCGAGCTGGCCGAGCAGAAGCGGCTGACGAAGCACAGCGCGGGCAAGGCCGTCGTCCTGCGGAGCGAGCTGGCTACCCGCCCGTCCTGTACCGAGCTGCTGACAGTCCTCGGCCATGACGTGGAGACCGTTATCGCTCCGCTCCAGGGTGAGGCCCGTAAGGGCGCCGACATGGTCCTGCGGGCGATCCGCGCGATGGCCACCGAGCCGACCGTACCGACGGCGGCGGACACGACCCCGGGCGGTGCCTCATGAGCGCCACCGACCTGGACCGGGTTGCGCCGACCACCGACTGTGTGGCCGCCGCCGACCGGATGACCGCATTGAAGGCCGAGCGCCTCGCCGCCGGCCTGGCCGCCGAGTACCGGCACCTCCTCTACGACGCCGACCCGGGCAGCATTGTCCCGGCGTTCGTCGACCTCCACCACCACAAAACCACCCGCCGGAGGGCGTCATGACCCCGTACCTGCACGACGGCGTCACCTTCGACTTGGACGTCCCGCACGCCGATGTTCTCGGTGTCGAGTGGACGTGGACGGGCGCCTGGATCGAGGGCGAGCCGCTGATGGTGGCACCCGGCCACGACATGCCGCTCCCGCTGCCGACGGTGTACCGCGACCACGGCCCACTGATCGCGCTCTCGCGTCCGACGGCCGGGCAGTACCGGGCCGCGGTCGACCCCGACTACCTGGACACGGTGCGCTCGGACTACGTCGAGACGCCCCTCAGTGAGCGCATCGCCGCGCAGACCATCCCGCAGGCCCCCGGACGAGCACTTGCACCCAGCCCGCTGGAGCAGGCCGGGTTCCGTGCCTTCATCCGCAGCCTCAAGGGGGGCCCGCAATGCCTGAGCTGATGGTCCAGCTCGACAGCCAGGGCGACCCGGTTCGACTCGCCGACTGCTTCTGGGCACTCACCTGACCCGCCGGGCCGGCCGTGACCCGACCGACCGGCCCGGCGCCCACATCTTGAGGAGAACATCCATGCACACATCCACACACGAGATCCGGGCGCGGCACGCGACCCCGGTCCTCGTCCAGGCCATCGAGCCGCTGCCCGGCCTGCGCGTCTATCGCCAGGCCGACGAACTGCTCGCTCCCGGCGACCAGTACGTGTGGCGGCTCGGCCACCACTCCGGGTACGTCATCGCCAAGTTCGAGTACCCCGGCGACGCAGACGACGCCGCGTGGGCCATCCGTGAACTCACCGACTGGACCCGTCCGGTCGAGCAGATCCGGGCCGAGCTCGACGGCGACACCGTCCGGGAGGCCCTGGAGCGGTCACCCGGCATCTTCCTCACCCACAGCAAGACGCCCCGCACCGCCTGACCACCCAGACGCGGCGTCGAGCCCCCAGCTCCGCCGCCGGGCCCGCCCCGACCTCTCCCGAGCGGGGCGGGCCATCCACACCCGAAAGGCAATACACATGAGCACCAATCTCTTCGGCGAGAACCGCACCCGTCTTGGCTACGAGGACCAGGAATGGTCCGTCTGGGTCTCCGGCATGGACGAGATCCACGACAGGGAGACCCTCGGCGGCTCACTGAATCTGGCGAACGAACTCAATGCCACGTTCGCTCAGATGCGGTTCAACTCGACCAGCGACTACGACCCGGTCATGTACGCCGTCGTCCTGCACCACGGCTACGCCTGGACCCAAGCCACCGAGCATGCCCTCGGTGTCGACTGCGGCATCCCCTCCTGCGGCCCCTGCTCGTCCGACCGGGCCGTCCCGGAGGCGACGAACCGATGACCCCCATCCGCATGGGCCGCTGGCAGATCGAACTGCACCAGCGCGCCATCCACATCACCCGCCAGCCCGACCCGAAATGCCCCGACTGCTCTGGCAGCGGCGGCGGCTGGATGCCCAACCGCTTCGGCGCCGACTGGGACGAGTGCCCGTGCCTCGACCAGCTCCGCACCTGGTCCATCCCGCTCTGGTTCCGCAACCGCCGCCAGTACATGGAAGGAGCGCCGTTCTAGTGAGCCCCATCGCCTGCGTCCGCTGCGACAACACCGCCGGACCGTTCTCCCGCCAGCCCGAAGGCCCGGTCTGCGAAGACTGCCTCGACGAACAGGACGGCCAGTGACCACCACCGAGCCGGCCGTCGAGGAGGTCATCCCCGGCGTCTACGACATTCCCGCCGAGATGTACCACGCCGACCCCATCCCGGGCGGCAGTCTCTCGTCGACCGGGGCCCGCACCCTGACGTCGCAGTGCCCGGCAAAGTTCCGCTACGACCTGGACCACCCGCAGCCGTACAAGGCCGCGTTCGACTTCGGGACCGCCGCCCACAAGCTCGTCCTCAGCGACGGCCCCGAACTCGTCCTCGTCGACGAGCTGCTGTGGAACACCGACGCCACCAAGGCCCGGGTCGCCGAGATTCGCGCGGCGGGGAATATCCCGCTGAAGCGGGCCGACCTTGAGCGGGTCCACGACATGGCCACCGCCCTCAGCCAGCACCCGGAGGCAATCGACCTCCTAGAACCCACCAGTGGCCAGGCCGAGCAGACCCTGCTCTGGCCGATCGGCAACGTCTGGTGCCGGGCCCGCGTCGACTGGCTCCGCGACGACCAGCTCGTCGACTACAAGACCGCCCGCTCCGCCCACCCCGACGCCATACAGAAAGCCGTCCAGGAGCACGGCTACCACGTGCAAGAGGACTGGTACCGGCGCGGCGCCGACGCCCTCGGACTGCTCCCGCGGCAAGCCCCGTTCCCCTTCATCTTCCAGGAGAAGGACCCGCCCTACCTGGTGACCGTCGCTCGCCTCGACCTGTGGCGCGACATCGCCCACCAGGTCAGCGAGCAGGCCCTGTTCCTCTACGAGTCCTGCCGGGCCGCCGACTACTGGCCGGCCTACAGCACCGACACCGAATACGTCTCGCCGCCCGCCTGGCTTGAGCGCCAGTACGCCTAGGAGGACCGTCATGCCCCAGCTGCCCCCGCCCACCCGTACCGGCCGACCGCAGTCTGCGACCGCCGACGAGTACGACGACGGACCGTTCACGTTCCGACCCGCCACGAAGGACGGCTTCACCGCCACCATCGCCCTCCAGGGCCCGTCCGGATCCGGCAAGACGTGGACTGGACTGTCCATCGCCAGCGGCCTCGCCGAGGGCCAGCGGTTCGCCGTCATCGACACCGAGCGCGGCGCCGCCGCCCTGTACGTCAACGACCTCGGCGTCTCCTTCGACACCCTGCCGATGCGCCGCTACGACCCGCGAGACCTGCAGAAAGCGCTGGCCGCCGCAGCCCAGGCGGGCTACCCGGTCGTGATGGTCGACTCCCTCAGCCACTTCTGGAAGGGCACCGACGGCACCCTCGACCAGGTCGAGAAGGCCAAGTCGAAGTACGGCGGCAACAAGTTCGCCGGCTGGAAAGACGGCACCCCCCTCCAGAACGAAATGATCGAAGCGCTCATGTCCTACCCGGGGCACGTCGTCGCCACGATGCGGTCCTACGTCGACTGGGTCCTCGAAAGCGGCCAGCCGGTCAACAAGGGCATGCGTGTCGAGCAGCGCCGCGGCATCGAGTTCGAGTTCGGTGTCGCCGCCGAGATGGACAAGAGCAACCGGCTCCGCTTCATCAAGTCCCGCTGCCCAGCATTCAGGGGCCTGCTCCTCGACCAGCCCAACGGGGCGCGCGACATCGCCAAGCCCTACCTGGACTGGCTGCGCGACGGTGCGAAGGAAGTCGACCCCACCGTCTGGATCGACGCGGCGAACGCACCCGACGCCACCCCGGACAGCCTGCTCGCTCTCTACCGCGAGGTCGAGGCGGCGAGCGCCCTGGCCACCCCGCTGCTGCACCCGCAGACCGGCAAGCCGATCAGCCTCGGCGACCTCATCAAGGAGCGCGGCACCGCGCTGAAGGCCGCCTCGTAACAGCCCGCGCACGGGGGCCGCCCGCGGGCAATGCGGGCGGCCCGGCACCCAGCACACCACACGGAAGGGAACACGTCATGACCCGTCGCCTCACCGTCGCCGAGCGCCACGCTGCCGCCGAGAAGGATTTCCTCCTTGAGGAGATAGCCGACCACTCCAGCTGGGACCAGTTCCTCGTCGAGCAGGCCGTCCTCACCTTCGGTCGGCACCACACCGACTTCAGCTGCAATGACCTGCGGGATGTCCTCCCCGAGATGGGGCACGGCTTCCTCGGCGCCGCGATCAACTCGCTGCGCACCGGCGGGATCATCGCCCACACCGGCCGGGCCGTTCCCTCCACGTCGCCCGCCACCCATGGACATCGGCTCGCAGTATGGCGACTGTCGGCCCGCGGCCGGGCCATCGCCGCCGAGCGCACCGCCCGAGCGCAGGGGAGCGCCGCCGCATGACCACCGCGTTCAAGCCCTTGGCCGACCACGGCACCACCGCCCGCGCTAAAGGGCGGCCTGCGTCGGGGCTCAAAGGATGCCCGTGCAGGCCCTGCCGCGACGCAGAGAACGCCTACGACAAGCGCCGCCGCTTCCTCAACGAAACCGGGCGAAGCGTTCGCGTAGAAGCCGCAGAAGCAACAGCCCACCTGAAGGAACTCTTCGAGGCGGGAGCCGGCTGGAACCAACTCGTAGCCGTCACCGGATGCTCCAGCTCGACTCTCGTCGCCATCGTTCACAACCAGCGGACCAGCATCTCGCGGCGAGTCTCTAACAAGATCCTTGCCGTCGACGTGAGCGACGTCCTCCCGCCGCGAAGGCGCGTCTCCGCGATCGGCAGCATCCGCCGGTGCCGGGCGCTGATCGCGACAGGGCACAGCTGCTTGGACATCGCTGCGGCAAGTCCCCTCGACCCGGCAACCATCCGCTACCTCGTGAACGGCCGTCCGGAGACGGTCAGCGCCCCCACAGCAGACGGCGTCATGGCTGCGTACACGACTCTCAGCAACCGGCGAGGAACCTGCCAGCGCTCCTTGAACCGGGCTGCCCGAGAGCGCTGGGCTCCTACGGCCGCATGGGATGACGAGCGCATCGACGACCCGGCAGCGGTCGCGGACTGGACAGGGGTGTGCGGCACGGACCGCGGCTGGTGGATGCACACCCTGCAGAAGCTCCCCATGTGCGAGCCCTGCCGGACGGCCCACGAAGAGTGGAAGGCCCAGCACCGGGGCCTGCCGCGCGGCGAATTCCAGGTAGCCCTCATGGCGTCCCGCGCCAGCGCCTCCAGCCGCGGCGCCGACATCGCCACCGATGCCCGCGAGCTGATGCGCCTCGGCTGCGACTACGAGCAAGCCGCCGCCCGCCTCGGCGTCACCCGCCAGCACCTCCAGCAGGAACTCCACCGCCACCCGGAGACGGACGGCGCGCAGGCCGCCGCCTGACCGCACACGACAACGCCCCGCGGCAACACCGCGGGGCAGAGGGGAGGGGGCATGACGTCAGTCGGAGAGGAGCGGACCGATCAACTCTCGGCCGATCGCTTCTTGCTGCTCTGGCGTGAACTTGCCAAAGGCCTTGCTCAGACGTTCCAGGTAGGCCCGGTCGGCGATTGCCTGCTCGTAGAAGTCGGGCGTGACGAGGTAGGCCCGACGCCGACCCCGCACGGTGAGTGCGCTGTCGAGTCCATCCTCTCGGGCCTGCTCGATGAGCCGGGTCAGGAGCGGTCGGGCGACCGTCAGCGGCACATCTTGTACGCCGTCGTCGGCGATCTGCGGTTCCTGATCTGCGGCCATGGCAAGAGTGTAAGGCATGGCCACATTCACCATACTTGCCAAACTTTAAAGAATGGTGAGAAAGTGTTGCCACGGCCGAACGTGACCACCACCCCATTTCTGGGCCTGGTTCCGCGTGCCCCGATCTCCCAGATACGCCACCCCAAGAGAGGAATCTCCGTGGCCTTCCAACACGACAGTTCGCTCACGTTCACCGACATCTTCTGTGGGGCCGGCGGCTCTTCAACCGGCCTGGTTGCCGCTGGCTACGAGCTCAAGCTCGCCGCGAACCACTGGGCCACCGCCATCGAGACTCACGCCGCGAACCACCGCAACGCCGAACACCTCTGTGCCGACATCAACAACTACGACATGCGACGCCTACCGAAGACCGACATCCTCTGGGCTTCCCCGATCTGCACCGAGCTCAGCCCGGCCGGCGGTCGCCGCCGCAAGCCGCGTAAGAGCGACGCTGGACACGGGCAAGTCGCCCTCGAAGAGTTCGGCCACGTCCCCTCGGCCGCGTTCGACCGTACCCGGGCCACGTTCTGGGACGTCATCCGCGCCACAGAGGTCAACCGGTACAAGGCCGTCCTCGTCGAGAACGTGATGGAGGCTGCGGACTGGGAGCTGTTCGACATCTGGCTCGCTGGAATGCGGGTCCTCGGCTACCGGCACCAGTTCGTATCCATCTCCTCCGCGCACGCGGGCGGCGATAACAACTCGGCCGCACCACAGTGGCGGGACCGCATCTACATCGTCCTGACCCGAGAGGACATCCCGCTCCCCGACGTCGAGCCGCGCCCGTCGGCCTGGTGCCCGGTCTGCGAGGAGAACGTTCAAGCGTTCCAATCCTGGAAGAAGCCCGGTGCCCGCCACCTCGGCAAGTACGGGCAGCAGTACGTGTACCGGTGCCCCAACGGTGCCCGCTGCCGACACACGATCGTCGAGCCTTACGTCCGACCGGCCTCGTCCATCATCGACTGGTCGAACCTCGGCGTCCGTATCGGCGACCGCCCGGAACATGGGCTGCGGCCCCTCGCGGGGAACACCGTGAAGCGGATCCGCGCCGGCCTGTCCCTCCTCGGCGACAAGCGGATGGTCCTCACTGTCAACCACGGCGGCCACGACGGCCGCGCGTACCAGGCCGACGCGGCGCCGCTTGCAGCCCGCACAGCGAAGATCGGTGACGCAATCCTCGTTCCCGCGGGCGGCACGTGGAACACCACGGCGACCACCACGGCCCAACCGATGCGTACCCGCCTCGCCAACCCGAAGGGCTTCGAGGCTCTGGTGACGCCACCGCCGGCTGACGACTCGTTCATCGTCACCCTGCGCCGCAACGGTGGGGCCCGGTCAGTGTCCGAGCCTGTCGACACCGTCACCGGGCAGGGCCGCCATCACTGGCTCGTCATTCCGTACCGCAACGCTGCGAACAAGTCCGTCGCCGAGCCACTGCACACGCTCAGCACGGTCGACTCCGCCGGACTCCTCGGCCCGGCCCCGGTGCTGGAGGACTGCCACTACCGGATGATCCAGCCCCGCGAGCAGCTGCTTGCACAGCGTTTTCCCGAGGACTACATCGTCCACGGCAACAAGGGCGAGCAGACCATGCAGGCCGGGAACGCGGTGTCCTGCAACACCGCGCAGTGGCTCGGCGAGCGCGTCAAGGTGGTCCTGTAATGGCTGCCTTGAAGCGCCCCTGCTCCGTCCCTGACTGCGAGAAGCCGCTTCGGCGTAACGGCCTGTGCGACACCCACGACCAGCGAATGAAACGAACCGGCACCACGGACGCCCCGAAGCGACTGACCCTCGCTGAACGCTTCTGGGCGAAGGTCGACCGCCGTGGGCCTGACGAGTGCTGGCTGTGGACCGCCGCCCTCAACGAGCACGGGTACGGCGTCATGCGACCCGAAGGCCGACGTCACGGGCCCACGGTGAAAGCCCACCGGGTCTCGTTGCAGCTGGCTGGTGTGGACATCGAAGGCCTCTACGTCCTGCACTCGTGCGACAACCCGCCGTGCGTGAACCCCGCCCACCTTTCTGCTGGCAGCCCAGCAGACAACGCCGCAGACATGGTGAGCAAGGGGCGCCAGGCGCGAGGAAGCCGCAGAGGAAACAACAAGCTCACCGAGGCGCAGATCCCCGAGATCCGTGCCAGAGCTGCGGCTGGCGAGCTCCAGAAGGTACTGGCTGCGGAGTACGGCGTGAGCCGCCCCAGTATCTCTCGCGTCGTCAACCGTCACGGCTGGCACCACGTGCCTGACGAGCCCGACCAGACCGCCGCGTGACCCGCCCCTGGCCGCAACCGGCCCCCACCTGACCTGACCGCGGCCCGCGCGCCGTGACCGGCAGACCTATCCACACCGCAGGAAAGAAGACCGCCGTGACCTTGGACGCCATGGACTGGGTTTGGAAGCACTCCCAGTCGAAGGGGAACACCCGGATCGCGCTGCTGTTCGTGGCGGACCAGGTGCGTACCTCCGCGGCCGAGGTGAGGCTCAGCTACCCCGAATTCATGCAGGCGATGAATACGCCTTCAAAGGGGACCGTGCGGGCCGCTCTTGAGACGGCTGAGAAGTCCGGCGAGCTGGAGATCAAGGAGGCCGGATCGGGCCGTCGGCCGCCGCTCTACCGGCTCCCGCTGGCGGTCGACTACCGCCGAGCAGAAGTCCGTAGCGGTCCAGAAACCGGACCGCTACGGGGTGACCCCGGATCCGGTAGCGGTCCAGAATTCGGACCGCAAGGGTTTCGTAGCAGTCCAGAAACCGGACCGCAAAGCGAAAACGGCGACTCGGCTAGCAGTCCAGAAACCGGACCGCAAAGGATCCGTAGCGGTCCAGAAACCGGACTGCCTTACCCAACTACTCCCAGCAAGCAGGCCCGGGAGCCCGAGGGGCAGCAGCAAGACGACTACGGGATCCCGGCATTCGCCCGCCCTCTCGTTGACGGATGCACCAACGCAAACGTCTCCGTTCGGTGGCCCTTCGAAGGCGGCCAGTGGCTCGTCATCCATGCGCTGATCAAGAAGTCCGGCGTTGCCGCGATGGTCGAATACGCCCGCAAGGTCGCCGCCCGGCGAGACATCGAGTCCGCCAAGTACTTCATGCAGGGCTGGCGCGAACTGCCACCACTGCCAGCCCAGATCAAGCACCCACCCGGCCGCACCACTGATCGCGGAAAGCCCCCGCACTGCGGCCACCCGGACTGCGACCCCGTCACCCGGACCCGCGAAACCGAGAACGCAAACGGCATCCGCAGCCTCGATCGCTGCCCCGACTGCCACCCCGCCGCGAAAGGACAAGCCGCATGACCGAGCCCCTTTGGGAGCCCGACATCGAGAACACCGAGATCGGCGCCGCGCCGCACGACCACGAAGCTGAGACGGCCGCCCTCGGCTCGATGCTCCTCAGCCGCAGCGTCATTGACCCGATCGCCGCGATTCTTACTTCGGCCGAAGACTTCTACCTGCCGCGCCATCAGACGATCTACCGCACGATCACCGACTTGTACGCCCGCAGCCGAGACCCGAAGATCGACACCATCACCGTTGCCGCCGAACTCCTCGCGACCGGAGAGCTCGGCAAGATCGGCGGCGCCGCTTACCTCCACACCCTCGTCGCCTCGGTACCCACCGTCGCGAACGCCACCTACTACGCCGACATCATCCGCGAGCGCGCCCAGCTCCGGACCGTCCTTGAAGCCACACGCCGCGCCACCAGCCGAGCCCTGACCGCCGCACTCAGCGCCGCCGAAATCCTCGACGCGGCCATGGCCGACCTGCAGGCCGCCGCAACCGGCACCGCGACCACGGACGTGCGGCTCGCTGTCTCCGACCGGTGGATGGGATTCGTCGACGAACTCGAAGCCGGCACCGACCCGCGAGCCCTCGACACCCCGTGGATGGACCTCAACGAGGTCATCGAGCTCAAGCCCGGCCAGCTCGTCACCGTCGGCGCCACAACCGGCGGCGGCAAATCCCTCCTCGGCATGAACCTGGCCGCGCACGTCGCCCTCACCCGCGGCAAGCCCGCCCTAGTCGCCTCGATGGAGATGGGCGGCTCCGAACTCATGGCCCGCCTCACCGCCGCCGAAGCCGGTGTGGTCCTGGACCGGCTGATCCGGCGCAAGCTCGAACAGTCCGACTGGGAGAAGGTCTTCAAGGCGGCGCCGCGGCTCCAGAACGCCAGCAACTTCATCCTCGACGACTCCCCGAACCTCACCATCGGGAAGATCCGGGCCCGCATGCGGTGGATGGCCTCCACCGGCAACCCGCCCGCCATCGTCGTCGCCGACTACCTCCAGCTCATGACGCCGGAGAACGCCAAGCCGAACGCGAACCGAGCCAACGAAGTCGCCGAACTCTCCCGCGGGCTGAAGCTTCTCGCGATGGAGTTCGAGATCCCCGTTATCGCGCTGGCCCAGTTCAACCGCGGCGCCGTCGGCCGAACCCCGCAGGTCTCCGACTTCAAGGACTCCTCTGCCATCGAGCAGGACTCCAACGTCATCGTCCTCATGCACCGTCCCCTCAACGACGACGGCACCCCCGACGACGACCGCGCCGGCGAGATCGATCTCATCGTCGCGAAGAACCGAAACGGCGCGAGCGGGCGCATCGTCCCGCTGATCTTCCAAGGCCACTACGCACGCCTGCGGTCCATGGCCCGCGGCATCTGAGGAGCTGATCATGGGCATTCAGAACGACTGGCACACCAGCCTTGCCGGCGAAGCGGTCGAACGCACCCTCCACCAGCAGATCGTGCGCGCCGACCACATCCCCGGCCAGACTGGCGCCCTCGGCGGTGACATGACTGTCGAGGCGCTGCCCACCTGGTACGCGGAAACCACGTTCCGGTCCGCCCTCGAAGCGTCCTGGGCCGCCACTCTCGACACCCTGAACATCCGGTGGGAGTACGAACCTGAAACGGTCACCCTTCCGTCCGGCGCTAGGTACATCCCCGACTTCCGCCTCCCCGACATAGGAGCCTGGCTGGAGGTCAAGGGCACAGGGGTACCGCGGGTCGAGAAGGCCATCGAGTTCGGGGAGTCCCTGGCCTGCCACTGCGAGATCTACGCCTGCACCTGCGACTGGCCCGGCGGCGAACTCGTTGTCATCGGGCATCCGCCCAAGCCCTACGACCCTTGGAATGACCCGCAGTTCGCTGACGTCGAGAACATCAACTACCGAGCCATGGCAGCCACGAGGCGCCGCCACGGCGGGCATCCCAACTGGTCGTCCACGCGACCCCGCACCCTGTGGCTCACCCGCTGCGCCGACTGTGACCGCGGCACCTGGTTCGAATCGTCGCAGTGCAGGGCTTGCCGAGGACCCCTTGCTGACTGCCATGGCTACGAGGCCGGAGCACCCGGATTGGAGTTCCGTCGCATCAAGGGCCCGACGCCCGTCGGCGACGACGACGGCGAGGCGGCGTGACCCGCACATTGACCCCCGACCCCGCCTCTGCGCCCGTCTCCGGCCGCGTGAGCCCCGCCGACGGCCCGGGCGACGCGGGCACCCCTCCGAGGCCGTCACGCAGGCGCACAGCCACCCGCACGGGGTCAGTCGACGTCGACGGGCCGATGCCCGGGCAATTGGCAATACCCATAGAAGGGACTAGGTAGCGATGACAAGAGCGATGGACCTTACCGGGATTCTTGCCAGAAAGCCCCGGCGTTCACGCCGGGGATGAATGCATCGCAAGACTGCTCTGACGTGCGCGTCAGAGCGGGCGTTTTTGCTGCTCGATGTACTGGCGGACGATCGCCAACGGTGCTCCGCCGCACGATGCGGAGAAGTACGAGGGCGACCACAGGTGTCCGTGCATGATGGCGC
>NZ_JBSFET010000114.1:0-15388 GCF_053594575.1 Streptomyces sp. NPDC001880 | reverse complement strand
CCTCGCGGCGTTGCCGAAACGTCCGAACAGCTCCGCTATCAAGACGCTCCGGCGCCTTGCGATGCACCGCACCGGACGCCGCGCCCTGTCCGACCCTGATCCGCCGGACACGCCCTAGGCGTATCCGGGCCGCGCGACGGGGCACGGTGCGGGGTGCTGCGGGCCGCTGCGGCGGCATATGCGTGTGGCGTACAACTATTTTGCCCTTCCATTGCGCTGTAGCGGGATGGCGGGCACTGCGCAGACTGTTGACGGGTACGTACCTCGTCGCGGCGCACGGGTGCCCGGCGTGGTTGCAGGCAAGTTCGACCATGTTTGGGCACATTGGGAACACCATCACGGAGGTGTGCGCCATGGCAGACGCCGCGTTGCGGCTGACCGCTCTCGCCGAGGAGTTGCTGGGAGAAAAGCTGCCGGTCCGTATCCGGGCCTGGGACGGCAGCGAATCCGGACCGCCCGGTGCCCCCGTACTTGTGATCCGGAACCGCCGGGCGCTGCGCCGGCTGCTCTGGAAGCCGGGCGAACTGGGCCTGGCCCGCGCCTGGGTGGCGGGCGAGCTCGACATCGAGGGCGATCTCTACGAGGCCCTGGATCTGATGGCCGCGCTGATCTGGGAGCGCGGATCCGATACCGAGGATGCCGTCCACCCGGTCCGCGACCCCAAGGCACGGGCCTTCGCCAAGGGCCTGCTGCGACTGGCCGGCCCCTGGCCCCCGCCCCCCGCGCCGCCCGAGGAGGTACGCCGCCGCACCGGCAGCCTCCACACCAGACGTCGTGACAAGGAGGCCATCAGCCACCACTACGACGTGGGCAACGACTTCTACGAACTGGTCCTCGGCCCGTCCATGGTCTACTCCTGCGCTTACTGGGAGGACGGCGGAAGCCTTGAGGACGCCCAGCGCGACAAGCTCGACCTGGTCTGCCGCAAGCTCGCGCTGAAGAAGGGCGACCGTCTCCTCGACGTCGGCTGCGGCTGGGGCTCCATGGCCATCCACGCCGCCCGCGAGTACGGCGCCCGGGTCACCGGAGTCACCCTCTCCGTCGAGCAGGCCGCCTTCGCCAGGAAGCGCATCGCACAGGAGGGCCTGACCGACCGGATCGAGATCCGGGTCCAGGACTACCGGGACGTCAGGGACGGCCCGTACGACGCCATCTCGTCCATCGGGATGGCGGAACACGTCGGCGCGGTCCGCTTCCGCGAATACGCCGACGACCTCTACGCACTCCTCAAGCCCGGCGGCCGGCTGCTCAACCACCAGATCGCCCGCCGCCCCGAGAAGGACGAGGCCGCGTACCACGTGGACGACTTCATCGACGCCTACGTCTTCCCGGACGGTGAACTGGCCCCGGTGGGCCGGACCGTGGCCATCCTCGAAGAGGCCGGCTTCGAGGCCCGCGACGTCGAGTCGATCCGCGAGCACTACGCGCTGACCCTGCGCCGCTGGGTCGCCAACCTGGAGAAGCAGTGGGACCGCGCGGTCCGGATGACCTCGGCCGGACGGGCCAGGGTCTGGCGGCTCTACATGGCCGCCTCGGCGCTCTCCTTCGAGCACAACAAGATCGGCGTCAACCAGATCCTCGTGGTGCGTCCGGCGGAAGGCGGGGTCTCCCGCATGCCGCTGCGGGCCCGCGACTGGACGGCGTCCGCGACCGGCTGACACCGAAGACGCACCGAGGGCCGGTACGCGCAGCTCCATCGCTGCGCGTACCGGCCCTCGGGCGTGTCCGGCGGGCCCCCGGGCCCCCGGGCCCCCGGGCCCCCGGGCCCCCGGGCCCCCGCCCGGTACTACTCGGTCTTGATCGCCGTGAGCATGTTCAGCTTCGCGGCGCTGCGGGCCGGCCAGAGCGCGGCCAGCACACCCACGGCCCCCGCCAGCACCAGGAAGACCGCGATCCGGTCCCACGGGATGACCAGTGCGTAGTTCGGGATGTCCAACGACAGGGTCTGCCCGATCGCCCAGCCGAGGAACATGCCGAGCGCGACACCGACCACCGCGCCGAAGAGCGAGATGACCACGGCCTCCAGCCGGATCATGCGCTTCACCCTGCGCCGGTCCAGGCCGATCGCCCGCAGCATGCCGATCTCCTGCTGGCGCTCGAAGACCGACATCGCCAGGGTGTTGACGACCCCGAGCACCGCGATGACCAGAGCCATCGCCAGCAGCCCGTACATGATGTTCATCGCGAGGTTGACCGAGCCGCCGAACATGTCACGGATGTCCTGACGGTCCATGATGCTCATCGCCGGGTTGTCGCCCAGCGCGTCCACCAGGGCCCGTTCGTTGGCCTCGGTCGCGCCGCCGTCCGTCTTCAGCCAGACCTCCCGGATGTTCGCCAGGCTTCCGTGCTGATCGGCGATGTTCTTCGGGAGCAGGACGGGCGAGAGGAACTCGTTGTCCTCGAAGACCGCTCCGACCTTCAGCTCGCCGTTCTTGTCGTCCTCGAACTTCACGCGGAGGGTGTCGCCGGTCTTCCAGCCGTTGGACTTCGCCGTCTTCTCGGCGACGGCGATCTCGCCCTTGCCGAGCGCGTCGAGCGAACCGGAGAGGGGCGTGATCGCGAAGATCTTCTGCACCTCGCCGGGGGTGACGGCGGACGCGGCGTGGTACTCGCCCTTGACCTGCAGCGCGGTGGCCTGCTGCGGCGAGACCGCCGTGACTCCGTCGGCCTTCTCCAGGGCGGTGAGCGCCGACTCGTCGAGCGGGTCGCCGCTCGCCATCGTCACCATGTAGTCGGCCTTGATGTTGTCCGTGGTCATCCGGTCGACCGCCTGGCCGAGAGTGACGCCGAGGACCGAGATGCCGGTGACCAGGGTGAGGCCGATCGCCAGCGCGGAGGCGGTGGCGCCGGTACGGCGCGGGTTGCGGACCGCGTTCTGCGCGGCCAGCTTGCCGGAGACCCCGAACAGCCGCTTCAGCAGCGGGCGGACCAGTGCGATCACCGGCCGCGACAGCAGCGGGATCAGCACGATGACACCGACCAGCGCGAGGAAGGCACCCGCGGCGATGACGGTCCGGCCGGACGATCCGCCCCGGGACGCGCCCGCCACGATGCCCGCCGCGCCCAGCAGGGTGAGCACCGCGCCGATCGAGTTGCGCAGCACCAGGGACTTGACGGTGGCCGTCGCGTGCACGCTGCTCATCGCCGCGACCGGCGGGATCTTGGCGGCCCGGCGGGCGGGCAGCCAGGCGGCCAGCAGGGTGATCAGGACGCCGACGGCGAACGCGGCGACGACCGCGGTGGGCGAGACGATCAGCGGTCCGGCAGGGATCTTCCCGCCGAGCAGGCTCATCGCGGAGCGCAGCGCGACGGCGAGGCCGAGACCGATGGCGAAGCCGATGACCGAGGCGATCAGGCCGACGACGGCCGCTTCGATGAGCACCGAGCGCTTGACCTGGCGGCGGGAGGCGCCGACGGCGCGCAGCAGGGCCAGTTCCTTGGTGCGCTGGGCCACCAGCATGGTGAAGGTGTTGGCGATCAGGAAGACACCGACGAACAGGGCGATGCCGGCGAAGGCGAGCAGCATCGTGCTGAGACCGTTCAGACCGGACTCGATCTGCTTGGCCTGCTCGTCCGCGAGCGCCTGGCCGGTCTTGGCCTCGGCGTCCTTGGGCAGCAGCGGCTTCACATCGGCCAGCAGCTTCTCGGCGGAGACACCGGGCGCGGCGGACACGTTGGCGTCCCGGAACACACCGGGCCTGAGGTAGAGCTTCTGGGCGACCTCGGTGTCGAAGAGGACCAGGCTGCCGCCCGCGTTGACCGCGCCGTCCTCGGTGGTGAAGATTCCGGAGAGGGTGTACTCCTTCACCGGCCCGTTGGTGGCGACCCGGACCCGGTCACCGACCTGGTACTCGCCCCGCTTCGCGGTCTCCTTGTCGAGCGCGATCCGGTCGGCCGCGACCGGGCCCGTACCGTCGACGAAGGTGTACGCGGAGTCCTTGCCGTTCTTGCCGGGGGAGTAGTTCCCGCCGGTGTTCGACCAGCCGTTGCCGATCAGCTTGCCGTCGGGATCGGCTACCCCGGCGAAGCCGGAGACCCGGCCGGTGGCGGTGTCGACGCCGTCCAGGCCCTGGATCTTCTTCAGGGTGGCGTCGGTGATGCCGGGCGTCTTCTCGTCACGCTGGTCGGCGTAGGTGGTGACGGCGACGGCGACGTCGTCGTAGCTCTTCGCCGACTGGTTGCGCAGGGCGTTGCCGAGGGTGTCGGTGAAGACCAGCGTGCCGGAGACGAAGGCCACGCCGAGCATCACGGCGAGGACGGTCATCAGCAGCCTGGCCTTGTGCGCGAGCACATTGCGCAGGGCGGTACGGAACATGTCTGTCAGTCCTGGGATGGGGAGGGGTTCCGGAAAGGGCGCGGGGAAGGGCGGGCTTCAGCTGGTGCGGCCCTTGGCGTCGAACGCCTTCATCCGGTCGAGGACGCCGTCCGCGGTCGGGTGCAGCATCTGGTCCACGATCCGGCCGTCCGCGAGGAAGATCACCCGGTCCGCGTAGGAGGCGGCCGCCGGGTCGTGGGTCACCATCACCACGGTCTGGCCCAGCTCGCGCACCGAGTTGCGCAGGAAGCCGAGGACCTCGGCGCCGGAGCGGGAGTCCAGGTTCCCGGTCGGCTCGTCACCGAAGATGATCTCCGGCTGCGAGGCCAGGGCACGGGCCACCGCGACGCGCTGCTGCTGGCCGCCGGAGAGCTCGGTCGGCCGGTGGCTCAGCCGGTCGGAGAGGCCCACCATGTCGATGACCTGGCGCATCCATGCGGCGTCGGGCTTGCGGCCCGCGATGTCCATGGGGAGCGTGATGTTCTCCTGCGCCGTCAGCGTCGGGAGCAGGTTGAACGCCTGGAAGATGAAGCCGATCTTGTCCCGGCGGAGCTGGGTGAGCTGCTTGTCCTTGAGCGAGCCCAGCTCCGTGTCGCCGATCCGCACCGAACCGCTGCTGAAGCTGTCGAGGCCGGCCACGCAGTGCATCAGCGTGGACTTGCCGGAGCCGGACGGGCCCATGATCGCGGTGAACTCGCCCCGGGGGAAGTCCACGGTGACCCGGTCCAGGGCGGTCACCCTGGTCTCGCCCTCTCCGTAGACCTTCGACAGATCCGTGGCGCGGGCGGCCACCGTGGTGACGCTGGGTGCGGTGGAAGTGGTGGTCACGGGAATCTCCTGTTTCGGGGCTCCGGCCGAGGGCTCGTCCGGGATTTTGTTCGGAACCCTTCAATCGTCACCGCCGTTCCGCCGCCCGTCGTCAGTCCGCGTGCCCGTTCCCGGGACAGTCTTGAGTCGCACCGGGAGGTTGCTGTGTCCTCCTTCGGTATGACACCCGACCCTGAGGCGCCGGTTCGGGCGCCACCGTCCGGTGCGGTGCTTCGGGGCCCTGCGCCCGGCCCGATGGCGCACCCGCGGCGGCCGCCGTCGCGCGCCCGGGGAATGCGCCGTCCGGGTGCGGCGACTTTACGTCAATCCGGATGACCCGCCGCCGTGGCCTCTACCCCGCCCAGGCATGTGGCGATGCCCTTTCGCGAGTGCTGACGACCCCTCAAACGGTCAATAAAATAAGACAACATCGCGCCAATGATCCGCTGTTCGGGGGAAGTCCCCGGATAGGGTCATGTGCCAGCGCGGAGCCGCGTGCCAGGCCTGGATGGTGGAATGCAGACACGGCGAGCTTAAACCTCGCTGCCCCTCGGGGGCGTGCCGGTTCGAGTCCGGTTCCAGGCACCACTTCTCACTCGGCGGCCGAGCAGGCGGAGCCCCTCGGACCGCCCTGCTGCCGGACTGCGGGCCGCTCCCGGCGCATTTCCCACGCCTTCGGCCGCCCCTCCCGTCTTCCCGGCGCGGTGGCGCCGTAAACCGGTCGGTCGGCACGTTACTGGACCACGGGCCCGGACGGTATGGGGCGAGCCGGTTTTCCGGACGGCCGGGTGGCCGACAGTTGAGTACTCCGGAGGACAGAGTTTCCGCAAAGATCCTCCCCAGGCACTAGCCTGAAGCTTTTGCCTACCCATTACTCTTGTGGGAAGGCCGCGCAGGGTGGCCATGGAGGAGTGAGATGAGGAGCAGCAACCCGGTCTTCTCGCGACGGGGCTTCAGCCGCGACAACGGATCCGCGGGCTTCAACGCGGCGCCGCAGGCCGGGGCCCCCGCAACGGCCGCCAACCCGTACGCGCAGGGCACCGCCGCGAACCCGTACGCCACCAACCCCTACGCCCAGCCGGACGCCCAGTACGGCGCCCCGCAGGCACCCGCGCGCACCGGCGCGATGACGATCGACGACGTCGTCACGCGCACGTCGATCACCCTGGGCACCGTGGTGCTCGGCGCCTTTTTCGCCTGGGCGATGCTGCCGGTCGACGAGGCGAACCTCGGCAAGTCGTACGGCATCGCGATCGGCGCCGCCCTGGTGGCGTTCGTCCTGTCGCTCGTCCAGTCCTTCAAGCGCAAGCCGGTGCCGGCGCTGATCGTCGCGTATGCGGCCTTCGAGGGTGTCTTCCTCGGAGTGATCTCCAGCGCGGTCAGCACGTACATCGGACCGGGCGTCGTGATGCAGGCCGTGATGGGCACCATGTGTGTCTTCGCCGGTGTGCTGATCGCGTACAAGATGCGCTGGATCCGTGTCACCCGCCGCTTCTACGGCTTCGTGATGGCCGCCGCCATGGGCTTCATGCTCCTGATGGTGGTCAACCTGCTGTTCGCGGTCTTCGGCGGCGGTGACGGCCTGGGCTTCCGCAGCGGCGGCCTCGGCATCCTCTTCGGCGTCATCGGGGTCGTCCTCGGTGCGTGCTTCCTGGCCCTGGACTTCAAGCAGGTCGAGGACGGCATCGCCTACGGCGCCCCCCGCGAGGAGTCCTGGCTGGCGGCCTTCGGCCTCACCATGACCCTGGTGTGGATCTACCTGGAGATGCTGCGTCTGGTCTCCATCCTCAGCGGCGACGACTGATCCTCCCGCACCCGCACGACGGGAACGGCCCGCAGGCACCGCCTGCGGGCCGTTCCGCGTTTCCCCGGGCGTCGGGCCCGCTGGCAACCGTCCTGCCGGGGCGCGTAGGGTCGCGGAGTGCTCGATACGACCCCGCTGATCACCGCCGTGGACCGATTCGCCGACCGGCTGCGCGCCGCCCCGCAGAGCCGTCTGCAGCGCGGCGCCGCCGCCGAAGGGCTCGCCACGGCGCGGGAACTCGCGCTGCGCGCCCAGCGGATCGAGGCGCCGGGCCGGGAGCCGCACGTCATGCCGGACGCCGGGATCTTCTCGATCGGCGACCAGCTCGCCGTGGCGGGGCGCGATCTGGCGACGGCACTGGAAACGGCCCCGTCGGACGAGCTCGACGAGGCCGTGCAATTCGTGAACGAGGCGGCCGCGCGCGCCTTCGCGTAGCGGCGGACGGCAGGGTGCGGGGGAGCGGCCCGGGGCGGCGGCCGGCGAGAGCCGCAGTGCCCGGATGCCGCGGTGTCAGAACGAGGCGATGACGCGGTCGGCGAGGATGTAGACGTTCTCTTTGCCGCAGGAGAAGGTCAGGGCGTACGCGCCGGAGACACCGGAGCCGCCCAGCAGCACCGGGTGCTCACCGTCACGCAGCGAACCGGCCAGACGCTCGGCGGTCTCGCGGTGCCCGGGGGTCATGCAGAGTGTGGTGCCGTCGGCGAAGACATAGACGTCGAGCGTGCCGAGCGGGCCGGGGCGCACGTCGGCGAGCTCCGTACGGCTGTCGGCGAGCTCTTCGAGACGGTTCACGGTGCGTTCGTGGTCGGTGACGACCGGGGTCTGCACCGGCACGAAGTCGGGGTGCGAGGGGTGCCGGCGACGGGCGGCGGCCAGCTCGGGGGAGTCCTCGGCGAATTCCGCCGTCCCGGGCAGCTCGGTCACGTCGGCCAGTTCCGCCAGTTCGTCGAGGGCTTCTTCGGTGTCGAGGTCCATCGCGTCCAGGCCCACGAAGTCGGCCTGGCGGGGCATGTAGAACGGGACGTCCTCGCCCGTACCGGTCGGACCGCCCAGCAAGGACGGGGCATCGGCGGCATCACGCGCCTCCTGGGTGGCCCAGAAGGCACGGGCCTCGGCGAGTTCGCGCTCGCGCTCCTCGGCGAGCGCTTCGGCGACGGCCGCGCGTATCTCGTCGACGGGGGTGACGGTGCCGCGGCTCTGCGCAGGCACGGCGACGCCGTGCGCACGGGCCTCGGCCAGCTCCGAACGAAGGGCCGTGACCTGCTTGCGCAGCCCGTGAGCAGCGTGCAGAGCAGCAGCGCCCACGGCCGTGGCGGCGGCGGTGGTCAGCAACAGGGCAAGAGACATGGCGCTCACTGACATACTCCCGGTTTCAATTGATTCCCCGACTTCCTACATCAGCTTGTCCCCTACTTGTGCCCTGTGTCAGTGCATTACGTCACGAATCGGACAGGTCTTTGGGCCTGGGGCTTAACCCTGGTGTGGGTGTGACCTGCGGAAATGACTCTCCCCCAGGAGATAGGTCACATCCTGGGGGAGATTCGGTCACGGTCGGGGCTCGGAACCGGCCACCTTACGGGGTGTGCTCAGCTCAGCCGCTCGGGTTTGTGGTCGCGTTCGCTTCGCTTCCGCTGCGGGCAGGTGCCGCCTTCGTTCCTCGGGCGACCCCTACCCTCCGCTGCAGCTCAGCTCAGCCGCTCGGGTTTGTGGTCGCGTTCGCTTCGCTTCCGCTGCGGGCAGGTGCCGCCTTCGTTCCTCAGGCGACCCCTACCCTCCGCTGCAGCTCAGCTCAGCCGCTCGATGACCATCGCCATGCCCTGGCCGCCGCCCACGCACATGGTCTCCAGGCCGAACTGCTTGTCGTGGAACTGCAGGCTGTTGATCAGCGTCCCGGTGATCCGGGCGCCCGTCATGCCGAAGGGGTGGCCGACGGCGATCGCGCCGCCGTTGACGTTGACCTTCTCCAGCGGCAGGCCGAGGTCGCGGTAGGAGGGGATCACCTGGGCGGCGAAGGCCTCGTTGATCTCGGCCAGGTCGATGTCGTCGATGGTCAGCCCGGCCCGCTTCAGCGCCTGCTTGCTGGCCTCCACAGGTCCGTACCCCATGATCTCGGGGGAGAGGCCGGAAACGCCGGTGGAGACGATCCGGGCCAGCGGGGTCAGGCCCAGCTCGCGGGCCTTGGTGTCGGACATGATCACGAGTGCGGCGGCGCCGTCGTTGAGCGGGCAGCAGTTGCCCGCGGTGACCAGGCCGTCGGGGCGGAACACCGGCTTCAGGCCCTGCACGCCCTCCATGGTGACGCCCGCGCGCGGGCCGTCGTCCTTGGTGACGACCGTGCCGTCGGGGGTGGTGACCGGGGTGATCTCGCGCTCCCAGAAGCCGTTCTTGAGGGCTTCCTCGGCGAGGTTCTGCGAGCGGACGCCGAACTCGTCCATGTCCTGGCGGGTGACGCCCTTGAGCCGGGCCAGGTTCTCCGCGGTCTGCCCCATCGCGATGTACGCGTCCGGAACCAGGCCGTCCTCGCGCGGGTCGTGCCAGTCCTCGCCGCCCTGCTCGGCGCGGGCCGCGGTGCGGGCCTCGGCGTCGGCGAACAGCGGATTGTGCGTGTCCGGCCAGCTGTCGGAGTTGCCCTTCGAGAAGCGGGACACCATCTCGACACCGGCCGAGATGAAGACGTCGCCCTCACCGGCCTTGATGGCGTGCAGCGCCATCCGGCTGGTCTGCAGGGAGGACGAGCAGTAGCGGGTGATCGTACAGCCGGGAAGGTGGTCCATCCCCATCTGTACGGCGATGATGCGGCCCAGGTTGTTGCCCTGCTCGCCGCCGGGGAGGCCGCAGCCGAGCATCAGGTCGTCGATGTCCTTCGGGTCCAGCTCGGGCACCTTCGCCAGCGCGGTCTGGATGATCGTGGCGGTCAGGTCGTCCGCGCGCAGGTCCTTCAGTGAACCCTTGAAGGCCCGGCCGATGGGGGAACGGGCTGCAGAGACGATCACGGCTTCGGGCATCACGCGGCTCCATGAGGGCTGGAAGGCGGGTTCTGGCAGGTGCTGACTTGGAAGTTACCTGTACGTAGGCGCCGGGTCACCGGGCAGCGCATGTGACGCCGACCTCTTTTCTAAGCGACCGCTCAGTCCGACTGCTCGGTCGATCAATTGGCCGGGAGATTGCGCGGCTCCCCGTGCGACTCCCCCGTCTCTCCCGTCTCTGCTCTCTCTCGTGTCTCTAGCGTCTCTCCTATTTCCCTGACCACGCCCGTCTCTCCCGTCTCCCTGACCACGCCCGTCTCTCCCGTCTCCCTGGCCACCTCCGTCTCTCCGGTCTCCTCGTGCGGCTCCGGGTGCGGGTGGGGCTCGGTGGTCGCGGGCAGGCGTCGCCGCCTGCGGTGCTTGAGAAGCGCCCAGGGCGCCCGAGCCCCCGTGACCTCCGTACCGGCCTCCCTGGCCGCCTGGGAGGCCGCCTTGGCCACTGGCAGCATGTCCTCGCGCCGGGCCCCGTCCAGACGGTCGGACTCCGGCCACAGCCCCAGCACCGCGCAGAGCGTGGGCAGTACCGCCATCGCCGCCGTGGCGTACCCCTCCGCCGACGGGTGGTAGTTGTCCGGCCCGAACAGCTCCCGCGGATTCGCCTCGAACTCCGGCCCGAGCAGATCGCCCAGCGACACCGTGCGCCCGCCCTGCTCCACCGAGCCGATCGTCTGGGCCGCCGCCAGCTGCCGGCTCACCCGCCGGGCCAGCCAGCGCAGCGGCTGGTAGACCGGTTCGATCGTGCCCAGGTCCGGGCAGGTGCCGACCACCACCTCCGCGCCCGCCGTACGCAGCCTGCGCACGGCGGTGGTCAGACAGCGCACCGACTGGGTGGCAGGCATCCGGTGCGTCACATCGTTCGCGCCGATCATGATCACGCAGACGTCGGGCGTACGGGAGGTGTCGGCGAGCAGCAGCGAAACCTGCCGCTCCAGATCGTCCGACCGGGCGCCCGGCTGTGCCACATTGCGCAGATCCACCGGCCGCTCGGAGACCGCCGCGAGCCCCGAGGCGAGCAGCGCCCCCGGGGTCTGCCCGGCCCGGTGCACCCCTTGCCCGGCCGCAGTCGAGTCGCCCAGCAACCCCAGCTGCAACGGGTCCGCGGGACCGGCGAACGCCACCCCGTACCGCCCGTCCGCACTCGGCGGAACGGGTGCGATCCCGCCGCCCACCTGCCGTTTCGCCAGATGGACCTCCGCCAGCAGTACGCCTACCGCCGCAGCGCCGAGCAATCCGATGCTGCCTCCGCCGTAGGCCGCGCCCGCTGCGATCCGCCGTGCCACCCTTGCTCTTGACACAGTCCGGTCCACCTCCTCGTTGCCGTACCGCCGTACATACAGCTAACTGCCCCGCAGTGGCCGTGGCTCAATCGCTTCACCCAATCTCGTGCCCGTACGCATACCCTTGCCGCACCATCTCGGAGACCCCGGAGTACACGGTGCAAATCCACGATTCGATGATCAGTCTCGTAGGCAATACCCCGCTGGTGAGGCTGCGCAGTGTGACGGCCGGAATCCAGGCGACGGTCCTGGCCAAGGTCGAGTACTTCAACCCCGGCGGATCGGTCAAGGACCGCATCGCCCTGCGGATGATCGAGGCCGCAGAACAGAGCGGCGAACTGCAGCCCGGCGGCACCATCGTCGAGCCGACGAGTGGCAACACGGGCGTCGGCCTGGCGATCGTCGCCCAGCAGAAGGGGTACAAGTGCATCTTCGTCTGCCCGGACAAGGTGTCCACGGACAAGATCAATGTGCTGCGCGCCTACGGTGCCGAGGTCGTCGTCTGCCCGACGGCCGTTGACCCCGAGCACCCCGACTCGTACTACAACGTCTCCGACCGCCTGGTCCGCGAGACACCGGGAGCCTGGAAGCCCGACCAGTACTCCAACCCCAACAACCCGCGTTCCCACTACGAGACCACCGGTCCCGAGCTGTGGGAGCAGACGGACGGGAAGATCACCCACTTCGTCGCGGGCGTCGGTACCGGCGGCACGATCAGCGGCACCGGCCGCTATCTGAAGGAGGTCAGCGGCGGCTCGGTGAAGGTGATCGGGGCCGACCCGGAGGGCTCGGTCTACTCCGGCGGCTCCGGGCGTCCCTACCTCGTCGAGGGCGTCGGCGAGGACTTCTGGCCGAGCGCCTACGACCGTACGGTCACGGACGAGATCGTCGCCGTGTCCGACAAGGACTCCTTCCAGATGACCCGTCGTCTCGCCAAGGAGGAGGGCCTGCTGGTCGGTGGCTCCTGCGGCATGGCGGTGGTCGGCGCCCTGGAGGTGGCCAAGCGTCTGGGCCCGGACGACGTGGTCGTCGTCCTGCTGCCCGACAGTGGCCGCGGCTATCTGAGCAAGATCTTCAACGACGAGTGGATGGCGGACTACGGCTTCCTGGAGGACACCGGCCCGTCCGCGCGCGTCGCCGATGTGCTCGACCACAAGGCCGGTCCGATCCCGACGCTCGTCCACATGCACCCGGAGGAGACCGTCGGCGAGGCGATCGATGTCCTGCGCGAGTACGGCGTCTCGCAGATGCCGATCGTGAAGCCGGGCGCCGGTCACCCGGACGTGATGGCGGCCGAGGTCATCGGTTCGGTGGTGGAGCGGGAGCTGCTCAACGCGCTCTTCGCCCAGCGCGCCTCGCTCTCCGACCCGCTGGAGAAGCACATGTCGCCGCCGCTGCCGCAGGTCGGCTCCGGCGAACCGGTCGAGGACCTGATGGCGGTGCTCGGCGGCACGAACGCCGCCGACGCGGCGATCGTGCTGGTGGAGGGCAAGCCGAAGGGCGTGGTCAGCCGCCAGGACCTGCTGGCCTTCCTCGCCAAGGACGCGACGACCGGCAAGGCGTAGCGCCCGGCGCCGCAGTTCGGGGCTTCGCGGAAACGGCTTCGTGAAAACGGCTTCGTGAAAACGGTACGAGCGCGACACGTTTACGCAGCACCGGCTTAACACGAGTCCGGCAGATTGACGGGTGTCGGCAGGGGAGACCCGCCGACACCCGATACGGCGACACGGACAACGGAGCGGCTCCCGGACCTCCATCGTCGCCAGGACGCGGTGACCGGCCCTGACCCGGACCGTGTCCCTCGCGGGGACCGCCGTCGTCCCGCCCCCCGGCAACCGGGGGTGCGGCGGTCCCCGCGACACGTCCATGCCCGGGTCTGCTGACCCGGGGCCCGCGGACGTCCCAGCAGGCCGGGGCCGTCGGCCCGGCCGTGCCTGCCCGGCTGCATATGGACATGCAGACGCCTTGCTGGCTGAATGGATTTGTCGGCGCCGGATCATGGTGCGCCGGATCTACCGAGGGGACAGCATGAGCGGGAGCAGCCCGGCCGCGCGGTTGCAGCAGCTCTTCGAGGGGCGCCGGCTCACACCGACCCAGCGGCGCATCGCGCACTCGATGGTGCGCAAGGCGGGGGACGTCCCGTTCCTGTCGAGCGTGGAGCTGGCCGAGCTCGCCGGGGTCAGCCAGCCGTCCGTCACCCGCTTCGCCGTGGCGCTCGGCTTCGACGGCTATCCGGCGCTCCGCAGGCACCTGCGGGAGGTCGCCCCGGCCGAGCCGGAGCCGGCGGGCGGGGACGACGCGCACAACGAGTACCAGCAGGCGGTGCTCGGCGAGATCGAGAACCTGCGGCATCTGGCCGAGCTGCTCGCCGACCCGGGACCGGTCGAGCGGGCGGGCAGGCTGCTGGCGGCCTCGCGGCCGCTGCCGGTGCTCGGGCTGCGGGCCGCCTCCTCGCAGGCGCGCGGCTTCGGGTACTTCGCGGCCAAGGTCCACCCCGATGTCCGGGTGCTCGACGAGGGCGGCAGCATGCTGCGCGACCGGATCGACGCCGCGCGGCGCGCGGGTGCCTCCGCGCTGATCTGCTTCGCGCTGCCCCGGCACCCGAAGGAGGTCGTGGACGCCCTCGCGTACGCGCAGGAGCAGGGGCTGGCCGTGGTGTCGGTGGCGGACTCCGCGTTCGCGCCCGTCGCCAAGTACAGCGACCTGCTGATCCCGGCCGCTGTCGGCACCGGGCTCGCCTTCGACACGGCGTGTGCGCCCATGCTGCTGGGCCGGGTGCTGCTGGAGGCGATGTGCGACGACCTGCCCGACGCACAGGCGCGGCTGGAGGAGTTCGACGCGAGGGCAGCGGCACGGGGACTGTTCGTGGAGTGACGGACGGGGACCGTGCTGCGGGGGGCTGCGAGGCCGGGGGTACCCGGCCTCGCAGCCCCCCGCACTTCGCCGATTCTCAGGCACCGCTCATCTGCGGCCACTAGTCTCCGGGCCGGAAAGGCTCACGAGGAGCTGCGGAGAGGGGTACGGACGTGGGGCGCGGAGCGCAGTCGTTGGCGAGAGTGGCCGTGGTCGTGCGGGCCGGAGCCGCACCGCTGTGGTGGCTGGGGCTGGTGGCCGCCGCGATCGGCGCGCTGGTGCCGGGGCTCACCGGGCGCCGGATCGGGCTGCTGTCCGGGGCCGCGCTGTTCCTGATCACCGCGACCGTCGTGGCGCTCGTCCGGAGCCGCAGGTACGCGGAGCTGGCCGGGGGCGCCACGCGTGCCGGGCGGACCGACTTCCTCCAGGACCGTGCCGTGACCGTACGCAACTGGCGGCGGGGCCACCGGTGGTGGCTGCTCGGAGCGTTCCTCGTGGCGGTGGCGAGCGCGTTCCTGCTGCCCGCGGCCGGCGGGATGGTGCTCGCCGGGGCGGGCGTCGGGCTCTGGATCAAGGCCGTCCGGATCGGGCGGCGCGAGCACCGGGACGATGCTCTGTACTGGGTGCGGACCGACTGGGTGGAGCGCGGACGGCCCGCGGGCAAGCAGGCCAAGGGGTACCGGACGACCGGTCCGATGGCGGGTGACGCCGCGCCCGGCGGGGCGCGGCGCAGGCGCTGAGTCCGCCCGTCGGCCTCCGGTCGTCAGGGGTGGGGCGGCAGCGGGCCGGGCTGCGGGGGCCGCTGCTGGGAGGAGGGGGCCGGGTGCGCCGGGCAGGTGATGTGGTGTGGTGCGGGGTCGAGCAGTTCGCCGATGCGGGTGGCCGCCCGGCAGCCCTCGGAACGGAGGGCGTCGAGGCCGATCCGGTCGTCGGCGAGCAGGGTCAGAACGGCCGAGGGGCCTGCGGCGTACAAGGCGACGTGGCCCGACTCGCCCCGTACGAGAAGTCCGTCGAGGTCGCCCCGGCCTGTCGCCTCCGTCATCCGGACCGCGACGCCGAAGGCCGTCGCGGTCAGCGCGGCGACCTCCTCGGGCTCCACGTCCGGGGTGTCATGGGCCAGGACGAGTCCGTCGGTACCGGCGACCAGGGCGCCGGACAGGAGCGGGATCCGGGTCCGTAATCGCTGGAGTTCGGCCAGGACGTCCTGCGCTCGGGACTCGGGCTCCATCGGCTGTCTCGTCCCGGTGCGCAGTCCGAGTGCTCGGATCACAGGTGCCTCCCCATAGGTGTGCGAGCCGACGGGGCG
>NZ_JBSFET010000113.1:0-15816 GCF_053594575.1 Streptomyces sp. NPDC001880 | reverse complement strand
CAACGAGGCGGCCATCGCAATGTATCGCCACAGCGGCTACGAAGTGTCGTCGATGTCCATGCGTAAGAACCTGTAATGGCAAGAACGGGTCGGCGACGCCCCTCAGGCGATCCTTGCTGAACCAGCGGCAGGCCCAGGTCCCGGGCCAGGGAGCAGGGGCAACCGCAGGGGGCATTGTCAACTTGTTGGCGTGCGGTTACTTGAGGGTGTGCGGGAGTGTGCTTCCGCCAGACTTGCGTCCCACCTGAACATCCCTCCCTGGACCATCAAGATCCATTGTCAGGGTGTCCACTCCAAAGGATCAGCCTCAGAACGCACGTCACCCGGTTCGGGGACCACGTGGCGCTCGGTCGTGCCGACCGAGCGGCGAGGGCTGATCACGGCCCTGGTCGACGACGCCGGGGAGCAGCTGCAGCAGTTGCACGGCGCTCGGCACCACCGCCGAGGTGGCCCGGCACATGTTGGAGGGCTTGAGCCGTGGCACGGGTCTGCTCGATTAGGTGCGGTTCAGGGCGAGTGGCGGACGGCAGCAACGGCGACGTGGCGTTTTCGCCACCGACGCCCTTGAACCGTCGTAGCAGCGCGACGATCGCTATCCGCACGCCGGCCCATGGCTCTTCAGCCAGCCGTGCACATGGTCGGGCTTCTCGCGCGAGACCGAACTTCGATCGCAGTGACGGGCGGCGGCCATCGGAGCCGAAACCAAAGCCTCCCGGGGCATGAGAGGCGATCAATCGAGATCGGACGCCCTCGCGCGAGGTCAGGCACTCGCTCGGCTCCGCCGGGCATTGCGTCGACTGCCGTTGAACCGGTCGGCGATGCGGTCAATGAGCCAGACGGCACGGAGACCGGCCCGGGTCATGGCCGGCGCGGGGAAGAACTTGGGCTTCTTGCGCCACAGGGCGAGGAGGTCCTCGTGTGGGGCGTCGCCGAGGATGTGGTCGGCGATCAGCTGCCCGAGGTAGGGGGCTTGTCCCAGGCCGTGCCCATTGCAGCCGATCGAGTAATAGATGTTGTCGGCGACCTGGCCGGCCACGGGCAGCCAGCTGGGCGTGACCGCTATCCAGCCGCCCCACGCGCGGTCGAACTCGACGTCTGCAAAGGAGGGGAAGTGCGTCCTGAACCCGTCCACGAGACCGGCCACCACTGACTCGTCGGCCGTGCGTCCCGGCGAGAGCGGGTGCTTTCCCCGCTGCAGCCTGCGCACGCCGGTTACGATCGTGTTGCGCGGGGTCAGCCGGTAGTTCTGCATCCGCGCGGGATCCCGAGCTCTGCGCTGTTTCCAACCTCTACGGTCGCGCCGCACCTGGCGAGGATCTTGGCGCCCCTGCGGACCCTGCCCATCTGGCCCTTCGAAACTGCGACACCGACATTGCCCGTCGGCTCGTAGTCGCACTCGATGTCGAGGCGCTTCATCAGGCTCTCGATGAAATGGGCGGAGTTCTCAGCGAACCTCACGATGGAGGGCAGGCGCTTGGGGTAGAGAATATTGAGCATCTGGATGTCGCCGCCTGGACCACCCGCCAGCTGTCCGGCATTGCGCGAACTCGACCCGTGGCCGCAGAACTCTGCTTCGAGCAGAACGACGTCGACTCCGCGCTCGGCCAGGCGCAAGGCGGTTGACATGCCTCCGAGACCGCCGCCGATGACTGCCACATCGCAGGTGATCTCCCCCTTGAGTGCCGGAAGGACGTCGGACGGCGGATCGATCCATCCCGTGAACGGCGTGTACTCGATCTTTCGGGTGCTCATGTCACCGTTCCTCATGTGTGTGCTGCGCAGGCGGTGCAGCTTCGGATGAAATATGTCGAACTCGTATCGAGTTTGAACATACTGGGGATGCGATGCCAAAAGGCACGCTCGGGTCGTGGCGACCATGGCCTGCTACGATGTCGACTCGTGATCGACTTTGCTCTTCCGGCCGGGGCGTGACATGACTAAGCGGAGCAGTGGCGGGTCAAGACGCGTCGCGTCGACGGGCGACACACCCACCACCCATCAGGCACCAGCCCGACCGGAAGCCGTACTGCAGCGGCGCGGCGTGGCCCGGGTCAAGGCGATCCTGGACGCCGCGGAGGAGATCCTGGTGGAGGGCGGCTACGAAGCCGCCACCCTCAAGGCCATCGGCGAACGGGCGGGTATTCCTACACCGTCGGTGTACCACTACTTCTCCGACCGCTACCAGGTGGACGCGGCGATCATCAGGCGCCACGTCGATGCACTGACAGACGAGCTGGACCGCATCGGCGAGGAGGACTTCCGATCGATCTCGGATGCGGTGACCGTCGTGTTCGATCCGATCGTCGAGTACTTCCGAACGCATCCGAGTTGCGTCGAGCTGTGGTTCTCCGGTCGCAACGAGGCACTGACCGCCCTCTTTCAAGAGTTCGACGATCACGTCTCCGAACACATGTGGAGACTGGTCATCGATCGTCGACTACTGCGCGCCGACACGCCGCTACTCGCCATGAGGCTGGCCTTCGAGGCCGGCGGACACCTCTTCGACGTCGCGTTCAAGCAGGACCGGAACGGCGATGAGGCAACAATGACGGAGCTCAAGCGACTGGTGAGCGCCTACCTCGGGACGTACGCGGCTGGCAGTACGACCGCTCAAGCGGACTGAGGTGCGCAACGACCTTTGACGGCACCCTCTGCAACCCCCTAAACTCGAACACGATTCAAGTTTAGGATCTTCGTGCCGCCATGCCGGCGTGCATGCGCCATGAGCCGTACCCAAGGGTTTCGGTTGCCCTGGTCCGCTGCCTCTGCATACCTGCCGCCGCGAGAGCAGCCGAAACCCGCTCCCCCGCCTGCAACGCCACACCCTGACCACAGCAACGGAACCCGGCTCCACCACACCCCGACACACCCTCAGGACACCTCTCGCTCAACAACGTGACAGCACCGGCCGAGTTGCTCTTCACCAGGAGCTGCCTCGGGCGCGGTCACAGCCCGGCGTGCCAGTCCCGCTCCGGATCGCCTGTGTCGAATACGCTGCGAAGACGTCCAACCTGGCGTCCTTGATAACGCGTACGCACAAGGGAATGCCGCTCAGTGGCAGCTCTTCACATCAGCCCGTATGGCGCAGCTGCCGGATGTAGGAAGGGGTGTGGCATGAGGTCCCCAGGCGTGCACCTACGAGAGATCACCGACGACAACCGGGATGCCGTTCGTGCCCTCCACGTCCGACGTGACCAGAAGCAGTTCGTCGCCTCCGTGTCCAAGTCGCTCAAGGAGGCGGCAAAGACGCCGGAGGCCAATCCCTGGTACCGCGCCGTCTACCGTGGCGACGAGCCAGTCGGCTTCGTGATGCTGTCGTGGAAACCGCCGGCTGGTCCTTTCAAAGGGCGGCACTTCCTCTGGCGCCTCCTCGTCGGCAAGCGGTACCAGAGGCGAGGGATCGGCCGAGAGGCGCTCACGCAGATCGTCGCCCTGGTTCGCGCGGACGGCGCCACCGAGCTGCTGACCAGCTACGAGCCCGGCGACGGCGAACCGTGGCCCTTCTACCAGAAGTTCGGGTTCGAGCCCACCGGGGAGATCGACGACGGCGAGATCGTTCTGCGGCTCGCCTTCCCCGCTCGGTGAACTCATACGGGAAGCCGGGGACGGTTTTGTGGGAGTCTTCGCTTCCTTGTCCGGGGTGGTTCTCGGTTCGTGTCCGCCTTGGATGCTGTGGGCTGGGCTGATTCGGTTTCTTTCATGGGGTGTTGAGCTTCGATGGCCGGGTGCTGGTGTTGGACAAGTGGTGAGGATTAGCTGGTCACTGGGTGAGGATTACCTGGTCAGGGGGTGAGAGCTCCCAGGAGGAGCTGCGCGAGGCCCACCTCACCCGCCTCGCCGCCCAGCGCCTGGCAGTCGCCTGATGGCCCCGCAGCACGGCGCACGCCGCGCCAGGATCGCGTTCTCCGACTCCGCCGCCAAGCAGCTGGAGAACCTGACCAGCGAGGCGGCGATCCGCACCCTGGTCGTCATCTCCGTCGACCCCGATGTCGACGAGCCGATCCCCGGCGACACCGCCGGCCCCAGCTGCGCCAGCACGCCGACGAAGTCGAGCGCGTACGGCTCCTGTACTGGGTCACCGCGCTGCGCACCTGGCGCTGCTCGTCCTCCTGGTCCTGCTGCACGGTGGGTCTGGCGTGCAACGCAGCATTCGCACGACTCAGTCGGCACACCGGTGCTGCTCATGCAGCGCGCTCGCCCGGGGGCGGCCGGAGACCGGGCCGGCACCGTGCTGCCGCTCGTGGGCAGTCGGCGCCGGGTAGTAGCAGCGGGTCGTCGTTTGTTCTGGTCCGGCGCGCTCGGCCCCAAGGCCGCAGACTCGACCGCCTCAACGCGCCTGGAGGAAGCCGCCGGAGGCGCGGCGGAGGTGGCGGACTACTGCGCTGCTCGGCCGCGAGGCCGGCGAAGGCAAGGGCCGGGCGGAAGCCGGTAGCGGTGTGCGGAAGGACGGGGAGCGGGAGGAGAAGCCGGAAGCCGTGCGGCAGTCGACGACGAAGGCCTCGGACGTGTCGGCCGGGGCGGGTCCGCCGGGCGCTGACGCGACTCGGGCGGGCCGCTCGCGGGCTCGAGGGGCGGCCCTCGCCCCACCCGGCCTAGGGCGACACCACCGCCCGGTCGTCGGCGATCCGGTCCACGTCGAGGGCCCCGCCGCGGCCGGTGTGATGCTTTCGACCCGTCCGGCGCTGAGATGTACATGAACATAAAATTCAAACATGCGCCCGATTCTGCACGTCGTCTCGCTCTCGTCCTCGCACTCGCTGCCGTGCCCGTCGCCGCCGTCTCTCCCACAGCCCACGCCGAAGGATCCAAGGCGCCAGAGGTCGTGCTGACCACACCGGACAGATACACGCCCGTCCAGGACGTGCTGTACGCCGCCGGAGATACCGGCTATCTCCACCGGCGGGAGACGGACGACGGCTCCACCGCCCCGTACCAGTGGCGCGGATACGACGGGACCGAGCGGACCGTCGAGAACTTCACCGGCCAACTGCCGGGTCAGCAGGGCTACTACGGGGCGGGGACGGACATCCTTCCCGTGCCCGTCGGTGCGAGCGGAGTCGTGCAGCTGCGGGACCCGGCGACGGGCGAGTCGACGCCGCTCACCGTGCCTGACGGTCAGTACACCGTCGCTTCCTTCGGGCGGACCGTGCTGACGTTCTCCTACAACGAGGTGTGGCAGGTGGACAAGCTGCACATCCTCCGGCTCCAGGACGGCGCGACCACCGAAACCCCGATCGAACCACCGCCGGGACTGCGTTTCGACCGGTACCCGGTCGCCGCCGGGGACGGGCAGCTGGCCGTCGTGAGGTTCACCCGCGCGCACACCATCGGCCTCGTCGACCTGACGACCGGCACCCTGACGCCCGTCTCCACCAACGTCGCCGTCGACGAGCCCTGGTCCGTCCAGGCCGCCGTTTCCCCCACCCACATCGCCTGGTACCAGAAAGGCATGAGCCAGGCCCGGGTGATCCGCCGCGACGACCCGTCCGGGGCACAGACATCCGTCACCGTGCCGCCCTCCGACGAGGGCACCCCCGTCGTCGGACTGGCCGGCGAGTGGCTCCTCACAACCTACCGGCCGCAGGCCCCCACCGAGCAGAACCCTCCCGCGCGTCGGGGAGGCCCCCTCAAGGCCACCCCGCTCAGCGGCGGTTCACCCATCACCCTGCTGGACGCGGCGCAGCCCGACCTGCCTCAGGTCCCCGGCGGCGGAGCGGTGACGGTAGGCGGCGCGCACGCCGGCGACTGGGCGGTGCGCCGGGTCGAGACCGGGCCGGACGGCCGCCCGACGCTGCGCACGCTCGCCGAGGTACCCGCCGCGCCCGCCGTTCTGCGCGGCATCGCCCTCTCCGGTGGCCAGTTGGTCACCAAGGAGGAAGACAGCGGGCCGCGGCCCTCCTATCAGACCCGCGAGGTGACCCTCACCGGTACGCCGTCGGCGGGGGCACGCTCCGAGGTCACCACCGCCCCTCTCGGTGGCAGTTACGGCCAGCCGCTGGGCGCGGGGGACGGTTCGGTCGTCCATGTACGGTACGACGAAGCCTCTCAGCGGGACGTCCTGGTCCGCGCAAAGGCGGGCGGTACGCGCACCGAGGTCGTGCCCCTCGACCGCACCATGCCGCCGACCTCGGGCCGCGGCCTGCGCGACGCCGCCGGGCGGTACGCGGTCTACGGAGGTGGCGACGAGCGGGTGGTCGTCGATTTCGAAGCACCCGGTGGCGGGGCGGTGGTCCAGCAGCTGAAGACCCCGGCGGCCGCGCTCAGGGGATCCACGCTGTGGACCACGGACGGCACCGGCGGCCGCGTCGAGGCACGCGATTTGGTCTCCGGCGCGATCACCCCGTACACGGTCGGCGCCTCGTGCGTGATCCGCGACATCCAGGTCGCCGGGCGCTGGATGTACTGGGACTGCCTGGGCCAGGACATGACCGGCGACCAGTCGACCCCGTTCGGCGTGTACGACCTGAAGTCCGGTGCCAGCATCAGTCTGCCCAAACGCGGAAAGCTCGGAGACGGCTTCCTCGTCAACCACGACACAGCCGCGGGCAAGCTGCAGCTCACCGACTTCCACACCGGCACCGTCGCCGCGCCCCGGACGCTGGCAGACCTGTCCGCCGCGACCGGCTGGAAGAACTACGACGTGGACAAGTTCGGCAGCGGAATCGCATGGCTGGACGCCGACGGCACGGCGCACGTCACTTCGAGCGGTACGCCGGCCCTCAGTTCGGGTCTCTGACCCGGGTACGGGCGGCGCCACCCTGCCGCCGCCCGCGCCCTGAGGCACCGCTGAGATCTCCCCTTCGTCGGGCGCCCAAGGAGCCCGTGAGGCGCTCGCGGCCCGCCTGCGGCACCTGCGCAACGACGCCGGCCTCACCGGTGTGTCGTCTCAATCAGGAGGACGGACGCGTAGAAGTTGCCGCAGGGCGTGCATGCCGTGCTCGCGGGCGGCGGTGTGCTCGCGGCGGGTCGATACGATGCTGCTCCGTGAGGCGGCATTACCGCTGGTCCAAAGGGCAGATACTTTCGTCAGCTGTAGGCCGCCTGACGCAACGTGTTGTCGAGCGCCAGGCGCGCTGCGTCGTCCTCTGGGCCCGGGGGTTGTGTGGGTAGCGGGTGATCAGCGATTCCTGCTGGGCATGGGTGAGGAAGCGCCAGTGCACGATGCCGCAGCGGGCCTTCTTGGCCTTGCGCCGGGCGGTGGCAGGGGTACGAGTTGGCATGGCTCAGCACTCTGCGGGTGCGGGCCTGTGGACAGCGGACAGGTGTGTGAGCGCGGGACTGCAGCACAGCCCCGTCATGGGTCCCACAAGCCCCCGCACGGATATCACCGGTAGTAGCCGGCGCGGGACACACCCATCACCCGGCACAGCCGCTGCACGCCGAAGTCGGCGCGGTGACCGGAGGTGAAGTCCCAGCGGCGGTCCTTCACTTCACCTCCTCGGCGCAACAGGCGGCTGCCCGGCGCAGGATCTCGCGCTCCAGCTGCCACTCCTTCTGCCTTCAGCAGCCTGGCGTTCTAGGCCCGCAGCCGGGTCAGCTCCTCGGCCCGGCCCTCCAGGCCGTTCCCGCCACGAGCGGTCGACGCCGGTACTCCGCCGTCCTTGCCGACCCACGTGCGCAGAGACCCGGCCGTGATCCCGAGATCCGCGGCCACCGCCGCATACGTGCGCTTGCCGCCGCCCGCGCGATACAGCACGACGGCGTCCCTCCGGAACCCCTCCGAGCATGGAGACTGGCATCCCACCTGGACATCCCTTCCTGGACCATCAAGATCCATTGTCAGGGTGTCCACTCCAAGGGATCAGCCTCAGTCCCGGCATCCCCGGTGGTGCGAGCGAATAGCGTCCGCGCGGCGGCCCGTAGTGCGCGGGAGCAGGAGAAGCTGCGCGCGGCGGGCCGCCCTGTCCTACCAGGTGCCGTGGGTGGGTCGCCGCGGGGGAAGAGGGGGGCCGGGGCGGGGTTCCTGCTTCCGTTCCCCCGCGGCAGGTCAGGCGCGGACGGCGCGGCTGGGTCCATCCGGCGGCTGCGGCGGGGCGGCGGCGGTTCGCCGGGCCACGTGCCCGGTGGGGTCAGGTGGCGCAGGTGTCGAGCATCTGGGACAGGGCGGTGGCCTCGGCAGGGTTGGCGGTGAGGTGGTAGGTGGCCTTCACGCTGATCCAGGCCCGGCTGTAGGTGCAGTGGTACGACTTCAGCGGCGGCTTCCAGTTCCCCGGATCCTTGTCGCCCTTCGCCCGGTTGCTGCCGCCCTGACACCGCGATCAACTGCGAATGCACCAAGTCGTTCGCGATGGAGCGGCGTTCAGGCGTCGGCCTCGAGAAGGTCCGTGACGTCGTCGGCCTGTACCTGGACCCGCCAGAGCGGGCCATCGTCCTGTGCGTGGCACACCGTACGGGGTGTTCGCCACGGACGACGGTGCGGTGTGCCGGCACCACGACATGGCGGAGCTGCACGCTTTGCTGTCGGACTTCGACCTGGTCGAGGAGTGCCGAATCGAGGTGGCCACGATGAACGGCCACCGGTCGCAGGCTGTGCAGCTGCTGGCCCGCAAGCGGTGGCGATCACAGCCACTCGTTGATGGCCGCGATCAGCACGGTCGCCTCGTAGCGGACGGAGAGCTTGCCGTACCTTGTCGCCACCGCGCGGTGGCGCTTGAGGCGGTTGATGCCGCACTCCACCGCGTGGCGCTCTTTGTAATCGGCCGCGTCGAAGTTCGGCGGCCGGCCACCGCGGGAACCGTGCTTCTTGCGGTTGGCGATCTGGCCGCGTTTCTCCGGGATCGTGCAGCGGATACCGCGCTTGCGCTGCGGGACCATTCGGGTCTACCCCCGGCCGACTTCGCGCTGCCAGAACGACGCCAGCACCATCGCCGTGGCGACCTATGACAGCAACGGCAAGCTCGCCAACTCAAGTTTCTTCCTGACCCTCCAATGTTCCCGAAGCCGACGCGCCTTCGTGAGAAATCGGGAACCGGGGCAGCGGCCAGCCGTCGCGTCGTCGAGCCTGCGTTCTGCGGCCGGGTGACGGTCGCTGTAGCCCTTCGGCAGCCGTAAGTGTAGGTGTCATTCCTGCTGATCGGGCCGATCGAAGGATCCCGTCCAAGCCACCACGGCAGGTGGTTCACCAGCTGGTCTCCGAAGCAGTGCAGGACTGTCAGGAAGTCCTGCGGTACACAGAACCCGATGTCGCGTACGACTGTAAGCAGATGACGCTGTGCCGGGCCACGGACGCGACGGACACGATGAACATGGCAGCATGCTGATCGCGGCGTACTGCCGCCGCATCGGCGTGAGTGAGTACGACTGGCGTCCCATCGCCAGCTCTCCCAGCAGTACGACCGGGCCGTTGGGCCTGGCAAGGGGAGTGGGCACGTCCGGCGGGTCTGCTGGGCGACGAGGCGCCCGGCGTGCGTCGGTGGTGATCCGTCGTGGCCCTGCATGCAGTACAACAGCGGGCGCAGAGTGGTGTCGAAAGCGCAGCGGCCGCAGGAGGATCCGCAGAGGCTGTTCACCGACGCGTGCCTGCGCGGGCTGCGGGCGAAGCTCTGCGACGCCCGCAGTTCGCTGGACCGGTTCCCGCCGAAGGTGGCCGCGATGGCTCAAAAGGTCGCTGGCGCGCTCGAAGTTCCGGAGCTGGCCACGACGTGACCGGAGTCGCGCCGTCGCTGGACAGCGCGACTCCATAGCCGGGCCGCGGGGATGTTGTGCCGGGGCCCATGGTGTGTTCGGGCGCGGGGTCAGACATGCGAGGCTTGCTGACGTGCGAACGCGAACCCATACCTTCTTGCTGACCGTGGCGGTATCGCTCGTAGCGGTGCCCAGCATCGCCGGATGTGCCGCTGAGAGTGCCACATCCGGCTCTGACGATTCCGACATCCAATATACAAACCTGCCTGTCTCGGGGGTGCCGGATTACCAGCTCGGCAGGCCGTACACACCGCCCGCCGGGGTAACCATCGTGGAGCGGGACAGCACTGCGCACCCGGCGGAGGGCAAGTACAACATCTGCTACGTCAACGGGTTCCAGACCCAGCCAGAAGACGCTGGCCTGTGGAAGTCGAAGTACCCGGCCGCGATCCTGCGGGATTCCACCGGTAACCCTGTGTCCGACCCGGGCTGGCCGGATGAAATGCTCCTCGATACCACGACCGCAGCGAAGCGCGCCACGATCACGAAGGTGTTGACGAAGTCGATCGCCCGTTGCGCCGACCGCGGGTTCGACGCCGTGGAATTCGACAATCTCGACTCGTGGACCCGGTCGCACGGGGCATTGACACGGTCCGGGAACCTCGCACTGGCGAAGTCGCTCGTGCGGATCGCGCACCGCGACGGGCTCGCCGCCGGACAGAAGAACACCCCTCAACTTGGTACCTCCGGCCGGAAGAGCACCGGATTCGACTTCGTCGTCGCCGAGGAGTGCGTCAAGTATCAGGAGTGCGACGCGTACACGAAGGCGTACGGCAAGCACGTAATCGACATCGAGTACTCGGACAACATCGGACGGAGGTGGTCCTCGGTGTGCGCGCTGAAGAGTCGCCCAGCGATGACGATCCTGCGCGACCGCAACCTGGTGCCCCCGACGAAGAAGGCCTACGTCTTCGAGCACTGCTGACGCATTTGGCTGGCCTTGCATACTTCGGTCCATTCGTGTGCGTGGCCTCCCCGCCGCTCCCCCCAAAGAGGGTCGTCCAGGGCCGTCTCCGGGTCGGCAGTCCCCGCCGCTTCCAGGACCACGACGAGATCGTGGTCGCAGTGCGCCAGGCCGAGGATCTCGTCGCGCCCGTACCGGTGCACTGCTCCCCCTTCCAGGTTCACCCGGGACCGGTGCCTGGACCAACCGGTCCCGGACCGGGGGCTACTGCCGTTTCTGGCCGTGGACCTCTGGGGCGGAACCGCGACCATGGGTTACTACCTGTCAGGCAGAGTCGATGAGGGGACCCAGGTCACGCCGTCGGCACGGCGCGGGACTGGTTGGTGGAGCGGCAGACCGCTGCGACACACGAGCTCAGCCGTCGTTCTTTCCTCTGAGACCGAGGCCACGCCGCAGGATGCTGCTGGCACGGCGCTTGAGCTCCCGGTATCGGATCGTCGCGGTCGACCAGCGCGGGCACGGCGCCAGCGAGCGCCACCCGCAGGACGTCTCCCACGCTGCCTACGTCACCGGCGTCTTCGCCGTTGTCGATCAGCTGGCGCTGCAGCAGCCCGTTCTGGTCGGCCAGTCGCTGGGCGGGCACACGGCCATGCTCACCGCCGCCGCACATCCCGGGCTCGTCCGCGCGCTCGTGCTCGTCGAGGCCGGCCCCGGCGGTGCAAACCCGAACGGCCCCGTGAACATCGGCGGATGTCTCGACTCATGGCCGACACAGTTCCCCTCACGCGAAGCGGCAGCCACATTCCTCGGCGGCGGACCGGTCGGCGCAGGCTGGGCGGCCGGGCTGGAGGAGCGCGAGGGCGGATGGTAGCCCTCGCTTCGACCGGGACGTGATGGTCCGCTCGCTGGCGGAGAACGCCCAGCGTTCCTTCCGGCACGAGTGGGGGCAGGTCGCGTGCCCCACCCTGGTCGTCCTGGCCCAATCCAGCTTCGTCCCTGCGCAGGAAGCCGACGAGATGCTCCAGCAGCGACCCGCCACCCTGTCCATGAGCATCCCCGGCACCCGCCACGAGCTGCATCTGGAACAGCCCGAGATCCTGCACACCGCGCTCTCGGGCTTCCTCGAGGGCCTCGCCTGAAACTCCTGCGCGGTCACAACGACACCAAAGTCAGACCCCCGCACATGGCCATCGATCCACAGGTCTTGACAGGGCTGGCCGCGGACACCACCCCTACTTGGCCGTGTGCGTGGGGTAGACCTCAACGTCGGTGTAGGCGCCCTTGATCTCCCCCGCGCCCGCAGGCCACTTCAGGTTCACGGTGTGGGTCTCGTTCGGGGGCGTCACCAGGATGTTGGTCGGGGACGCGAGGCTGTCGCCGGTGTTGTCGATGTCGTAGGCGAGGTTGAAGACAGCGGCGTCTCCTGGCTTCAGGGTGGTGATACGCGGCTGGGCGTGGCCGCGCTCGATGGGGTTCGAGGTGTTGTCGGCGTCCTTGATGTCGACGCCCGCGAAGCCCGTCGCCGAGCAGGTGGTCGAACCTCGGTTGATCATGGTGATGTCGATCCTCCCGGAGTCCTCGTCGGGCGCGGCGTCCCTGGCGTCGATGGCCAGGTCCTCCGTCTTGCAGAACGTGACCTTGCTGCCGGTCGTCGTCGCGCCGTTCGCGGCTGTCTCTGCCTCGGTGTCCTCACCGGAGCCCGACTTCGCGTTGCCGGCTCCCGATCCGCCGGAGCCCGAGCTGTCCTCAGACTTCGAGCCACTGTCCGAGGACGAAGAAGACGAGGACGAGGAGCCCTTGGAGGACGAGCCCTTCCCGGAGCTGTCGCTGCCACAGGCGGTGAGCGAGAGGGTGGCGGCGACGCCGATGGCAGCGAGAGCAGTGATACGGGTGTACTTCACGGTGTTCCCCCGGGAGTAGCGCGGTGCATCTGGTCGGAAGTATTTGTATCTCGCACGGAGTCACAGGCGGTCCTCCGCGACGTCTTCGTTCTGTCACAGGCGCATTGACCGGGCGGTCCGCCAAGGCGGGCGTCACCGCACGGTCACCGTGCCTGGCCCGCCGGGAACGCGCGCCGACTCAGCTCGCGCATCGCGCAGGCCTGCCGCCGACTGCTTCCGCGATGCCCTGGTCGATGTGCCGGTCCGTCCGGGTGGCCTGGTGAGCGGCGAGCGCCTGATGAAAGCCGGGCGATGCCATCTCCCGCATCCTCACCGGGCCCACGGCGACGTCGGTCGGGGCCACCAGAGCAACGTCGACCGGCTCGGGTACGGGTACGGCGCCGGGCGGCAGGATCCGCAGGGCGCGAACGACGATGCGGCCCGCTGCCTTGTTGGCGATCTCGATGACCCGGGTCTGCTCCAGGCGGGCCTTCGTCGCCCACGCCGACGACCCCGGGCACACGGTGAGCCGGCCGGAGTCCAGGTCGAAGCCGACGGCCGCGACGCGCCCGGCCAGCTCGGGAGCGATGGTCGCCCACCGCTCCCGCGGGGAAGCGCCGGCGGCCGGGAGCCCCCAGGCCGTCGACCCTGCTTTGCTGCTCGCGGAGATGGCGGTGCCACACCCGGCGCGGCCGACCTGGCCCGATGTCCTGCGCTTCATGAACAGCACGGTCCTGCCCGGGGAGCGGCTGATGCCGCTGGACGACTTCATGGGGCGGCCGCACGGCCGGTGGTGGTGCCGGAGACGGTGGTGGTGGACCGGGGGAAGGTGTTCCTGTCGAAGGCGTTCACGGGCGCCTGCGAAGCGCTCGGGATCCGCGTGCAAGCCGCACCTGCATTCGTCGGCGCGGGCCATGAACGCGGCCACCGAGCGTGACTCACCCCCGCCCCTCCACCACCCCCGACTCCCAGGCCCAAGCCGCGATCTCCACGCGGTTGCGGGCGGACAGCTTCGTCTGAACATTTCCGAGGTGGGTCTTCACCGTGCCCACCGAGATGGTCAGCTCGTCGGCGATCTCGGCGTTCGTCAGGCCTCGGGCGACCAGGCGCACCAGGTCCTTCTCCCGCTCGGCGAGCGCGGTGTGCGGCTCGCGCGGAGCGGGCGCGGCGCTGTTGAGGTGCCGCAGCAGTCGGACCTGATCGCCGGGCTCACCAGGGCCTCGCCGGAGGCGGCCGCCCTGATGGCCTCGACGAGCAGGGCGGGGCCCGAGTCCTTGATAGGGAAGACCTCAACCCGGGTGTTGATGGGGGCCGCCGCGGGGTGTATGTCTCCTTCAACCGGAGATCGCCGATCACCCGAAGATTGTGTTCGGCCCGAACGCGGAGTGCCGTACCGCGCACTCCTTCGCCTACCGAGCGGTCGGGCGCCGGTATGCCAACCGCGTCCAGAAGTCCGCTCACCTGCCGCCGGCGGAGACCGCCCGCCGCCTGGGCCTGCGCCCCGCGACCTGGTCGTCAACGGCCGCGTGATCAAGGTCAACCATCAGGCCCGTCTGGTGATGGGCACGGTGCGCCGCTTCTGCTACACACCGCCGAGAAGGCGACGGCGCTTGCCATGGGCTCGGCGCCTGCACAGCGGCCGTCCCACACCGGTCTGGGGTCTGGGTGTATAGATCTGGCTCGCATGGGTAGGCACCAAGTGAGCGCCGAATCGGAAGCCGCTCGGACCGAAGAAACGCCCCGCCAAGGCACTCGGCCAGCGAGTCGTGACGAATTCTCTTCACACGGCGCAGTGCGGCTCTTCGCGTCCGCACCCGGCGCTTTCCGGAGGCGCGTACGTTCATTTCGCATAGACACTTTCTCTGGAGAACGCGCTCGTCTCGAAGTTCGCCCAGGTGAGGCAAGGAGAGCAGGGGCCTGACTTCCGGCGGGTGAGGAGGACGTGATGGCCGGAATCCATGAAGAGCTGCCGGACGAAGGTCTCTCCGTTCCGGAGGACACCCAGATGACCGCCGGTGCCACACCGCCCGCTGAGTCAGGCGTTTCCGAACTCGGCCCCCCACAGGAAGCCCCACGGAGGAGCTGGCGCCCGACACCGCTGACACCAGTCCTGGCGGTGTTTGTCCTGGTCCTGCTTCTGGTGGCGGCGCTGGCGATTTTCAAGGCTGTGGGGTGAGGACACGCCCCTGAGGAGACCGCACTGACCGGGGAGTGGCTGAGGGGGAGCAGCTGCTGCAGCGCTGTGGCCGGGGCCGTCGTGGGCGCTCCGCTCAGCGCGGCGCCGCCGTGGTTCTTTGAGCGGGGGTGCTTGAAAACGGAGCCCGCCGGGGACGGCTCCCGGATCCGTAGTCAGCACCACTGCCTCCGGATCCCGTACACGCGCACGGCCCCGTGCCCAGCGGGGGTGATCGCCTCGGTGACCGTCCCGCCGGGTGTGGGCGCCCTCGGACGCGGCGGTGACGCGGAAAGGGCGAACAGGATGCTCATGCGAATCGATCCCTTCCGCGAGATGGACCGGCTGACTGCCTGGCGTTGAACGCGACTCCATCGACTTGCATGTCGAACAGAACGTGATCACCGTGAAGGCGGAGCGCCGGATCGGCGCGTCCAGCGACGGCAGCGACGTGCTGATTGCGGAGCGCCCGACCGGATCTTTCAGTCGGCGGCTGTTCCTGGGCGAGACGCTGGACACCGACCGCATCGCCGCCTCCTACGACGGAGGCGTGCTGCGGCTGACCATTCCGGTCGCCGAGCGGGCCAAGCCGCGGAAGATCGAGATCAGGGCCGGATACGGCTCACCCAAGAAGATCAGCCTCTGAGCGGCAGCGAAGTCGAGGGGCTGCCCGCTCCTTGTCCCCCGCCCCCTCGGCTCGTCGTTGCGGCTGCCCCTCGGGTAGCCGACAGCCGGGGCAGTCACGTATCCGGAACACACGTTTGAAGGGAGCGAGTGATGACACGGGCGGTAGGCATTGACCTGGGTACGACCAACTCCGTGGTCGCCGTCCTTGAGGGCGGCGAGCCGACCGTCATCACCAACGCAGAGGGCTTGCGGACCACACCGTCGGTGGTCGGCTTCTCGAAGCAGAAGGGTGAGGTGCTGGTCGGTGAGGTCGCCAAGCGCCAGTCCGTGACCAACATCGAGCGCACCGCGCGGTCGGTGAAGCGGCACATGGGCGAGACGCAGTGGCGTTTCCCGGAGTCCGGTGACATCGACGGCAAGCGGTACACGGCGCAGGAGATCTTGGCGCGGGTCCTGCAGAAGCTGAAGCGGGACGCCGAGGCGTACCTGGGTGAGGACGTGACGGACGCGGTCGTCACCGTCCCGGCGTACTTCAACGACAGCCAGCG
>NZ_JBSFET010000112.1:0-16142 GCF_053594575.1 Streptomyces sp. NPDC001880 | reverse complement strand
TGCCGGCGATCCGGGCCAGTTCGCCGGTTTCGACGCCGACGGGTGCGTGGGCGATCGAGGAGTGTTTCCAGGCCGCGAAGAACGAGTGCGGCCTGGACGAGTACGAGGTCCGCCGCTACATCGGCTGGTATCGGCACATCACCCTGACCATGCTCGCCCACGCCGTCCTGGCCGCACTCGCCGCCCGGGCCGGCGACGAGGCCGCAAAGGGGGCTGCAGAAACGGATCAGCCCTCGTCCCGCTCACCGTGGCAGAGATCCGACGGCTCCTGGACACTCTCCTGCCCCGCCCAAGAGCCGACCGCGCCCCCGTCACCCACGCACTGAACTGGTCGGCCTGGAGAAGACGTCGCCAAGCCATCGCCCGCAGCTGCCACTACCGAAATCGCAGTTCAGGACACGAACCGCTGCTGGAGTATTAGAGGATGTCTCACGTGACTTGATGTTCGTGCGGCATGATGCCGGTCGTGGGTGCTGATCTATCGAAGCGTCTGGTTCGCCGATGAACTCTGGTAGCTGGGCGCCCCGTTGCTGCCATCGTTCGCTGCTCGTCCGCAAGGTGGTGGGACTGCTCCGTGTGACAAGCGGGCCGTGTTCACGGCAGTGGTGTACGCGCTGACCAGCGGCTGTGCCTGACGGCATCTGCCGCCGACGTTCGGCACGTCGCCCGCCGCCGCGCATCGCCGGCCCAATGCCAGACACACCGCCAAAGCACATGCATCCCACTCGCCGGTGCGCGCCGCCAGTTCGACGAAGGCCTCTTCTCCGGTCCGGCGGCCAAAAACTCGCGGGCCTCCAGAACCAGCGGGTCCTCGCCCTCCTCACGGCTCATCGCCAGAGGCTACAGCGGGGCTCGACCGCCGCGAGGCGATACGGCGGCGCTGAGCGAACGGCTGCTTTCCCCCGTCGCGGGAACCCGCACCTCGGCAGCAAAGCGCCCGCGGTTCCCGTCCAGCGGCCGAAACCGCTGGTCCTCCTTGGAACATACCGCCCGGTGACGCCCTCGCCACCGCCGGTCTCCTCTTCGCGGCTACCACTTGCTCGCGCCAGATCTCTCCGGACCGCGCAGCACCCTGCCTCGACTACTACGGCACCTGCCTACCCGCAACGATCTCCACTGGCAGCCCCCATTCCTCGTTTCGGCTCAGGGCTGCACGAGTCACCTGTCCGAGCGACTGGTGGCTCGGCTCCCCCGAACATCCCGAACATGTCCGCTACGTTCAACTGCAGGTTACGCCCCCATCTGCGGACGCTCTCGGCCGGAAAAGTCCAGAAGGCCACGAAGGTTGTGAGTCGGGAGTCCAGCACTTGCCTGCGGCTGGCTGAGTTCTCCACCAGCCGGCCATGGGCTCAAAGTGGTGGCTGAACAGAGGCACCTACCTGGCCGGTTCTCGCGAAGTCCTGGCTGGACTGACCAGCGCTCAGTACGGTGCGGACCATGACGAAACGAGGGGCAACCCGCGGCGTGCCCCACAACAGCCAGAGAGCCCCAGCCCGGTTCGGACTGGGGCTCGAAGGCTCACGGGGAAACTCACCGGTGCGGTTTCCGGTTCGGTGGAACACCGTCGTCTTCGGGCGGTGTCAGCAGCCACTGCCAACGCGAAGAGAGGTCATCTTGTCGTTGAAGTGTGAGGCCACGGCCGCTTCGTACTTGCCCGGCGCGATCGTGATCATGCACCCGACGTACTTGGAGTGCTCGTAGACGCTGACCGTTTTGCCAGTGCGGTTCCAGTACGAGGTCATGCGGTCGTTCATGTAGTCGCCGACGTTGGGGTTCGACGAGGTGTAGTGCCGGAAGTCGCCCCGATAGCTGGATTGCTCCCATACGCAGAAAGATCCGGACGGGCACTGGTCGGAGTCGGCTGCCGCCGGGTTCGCGGCCATGGAGGCAGTGCCCGCGGTGAACGCCAGGACGGCCGCGGCGGCCCACAGACGCGAGGAGAAGCTTCTGAATCGGACCATGATTTACTCCTTTTCGTTTTCCGTGGTCGACCGCATAGAGTCAACTGTGGGCAGCGTAGGAATGCCGCAGACCGGCTGGCAATACTCACTCGGGGCGGGCAATTCTACGGATAAAGGTTTCTCCTCTTGATTTCAGGGGCTTCTCAGGATTTCAAGAGGTGACGCCGGTCAACACGAACAGGTGACATTCCGGCGCATCTTCAGGAGCGCCCCTGGTCCGTCCGGCGGACCGCTGCCCTCCTCAGCGGCCCCATATCCCTGTTCGCCTTTGCCATGGGCCTGTCCCGCCTCGCCGCCGCCGACTGGAAGTACGCCCTCTTCACCCAAGGCCCGGCGTTTGCCCGGCTCGTCCCAACTTGGGTCGGTTGAAGTCGGCGACGGACCCCGAAGCGGACGAACACGGCCCCTGCAGATCACGGAGTTCTCTACGCTTCGAGATCCACGAAGGTGCCGTGTTCGTCCCGCCACCATCCTCCATCGCAGCTCGCGCCTGCCCCGCACCCCGTCTGCAAGCCCTGCGCGAGGGGCGGTACAGGATCAAGTCCGCTGCTTGGTCGCCGAGTTCGACTCGCTCACCGACCCGCGCGGAGCCAGCGGGGTGCGCTACCGGCTCTCGTCCCTGCTGCCCCTGGATGACGGCACGCGCAATCAACACAAGCTGGTACGACAACCTGATCGCCCAGGCCGAGGCCATCACCGACACCACGCCGCTCGAGGCAGCGACGCGCACCGATGGCGACTGTGCCACATCGCACTGACCGACCGGATCATCACCACCGCACTCCGTGAGCAGATCAACGGCCGCCCCGCCACCGCCGACAATCACCCCTCGATGGACCCCGGCCGGATCAAGAAGATGATCAGCCCCACCACGCATGCGCAGCGCGTCGACAGCGTGCGTCGCAAATGCGGAACTGCGGTCCCTACTGGCGGCATGCTCCCCCGCGGACACCCAGACCCAGTTCACGCTACGCATGCACGACCGCGACGAAGAGCACGTGAGCGACTCGGTGCCCACCTGGTCCGGCCTGATCGAGATGCGGAACACCCGGCACATTCCCGGGCACTGTGACGCTCTCGCACAAGCCGCGCCTCAGGCACAACGCAGGGCGTACCGTCACCCAGTACGCCCTGCGGGAGCCCGGCTACGAGCATCTCGCCCGGCGGCAGTACGAGCACTATCCCTCGGCACACACCAAAGTGATCCGCCAACTTCTCTCGGTCCTCGGCGTGGATCTGACGGTGCCCGAGCCCGCGGCCGCCAGGTATCCGGCCGCGCTGACCGACGGTCTCACCCTCAACTTCCTCGTGCTGGGCGGCGAGGAGAAGGCGGGCGACGTGCTGGACATCGTCGCGGACCACATCCTGACGTTGGTGCGGGAGTAGCTCAGCGGCTGTACACCGCTGCCTCACTGATTGAGTAGCCGTACTTGGTAGCCCGCGTCACGCCGTGGATTCGGACGTACCGCGCCTGCACCGGGTTGAACGCCGCGTTGTCCAGGCCTCCGTCGCCGCTGTCCGTGGACCACACAGTCCGCCACGTGGTCCCGTCGTCCGAGACCTCGACCCGGTAGGCCCGTGCATAGGCCTGTTCCCAGTCCAGGAAGACCTTGCCGACTGTACGTGAGCTGCCCAGATCGAGCCGCAGCCACTGGTCGTCCGACCAGCCGCTCGCCCATCTCGTGTCGGTGTCGCCGTCCACGGCCTTTCCTGCGGCATAGCTGGTGAACGGGTTCCACTCCGTTTCGCTGGCCCTCGCCGCAGCGCCGGCGGCAAGGTTGGGTGCGGGCCTGTGGAGTTCGGTCACCTTCCAGGTGCGTAGGTAGGATTCCGCGCCGCCGAGCAGGTCCTGCACTGTGTCCTTGCCGCCGCTGAGCCGGATCTGCTCGATCCAGTCGGGCACCATGCCGACATGGGCCGCACCGTCGGTGTTGAAGTCCCAGGTGCGTTGGCCGGTTTGCTGACGGCCGATGACGGAGCCGCCGTCGGCACTGCGGAAGGGGTACTTGACCGCGTTGGGGGCGGTGGGTCCGACCGGTCCCGGCCAGCCGCCGACGCCGTTCATGTCGGTGCCGTAGCCGAGTCCAACACCGTACTTCTGGCGCAGCTCCCTGGTGGCGACGGACTCCTTGGCGAAGCTGTCGGCGCTGGACATGTACGAGGCCTTGAAGCCGCCGAGGCGGTAGACGCGCTCCAGCCAGCCGTCGTCCATCCAGCTGTGGCTGGAGAGCACGCCGGGGTAGTTCGCCGACTCCAGCAGGTCCAAGGTGCGGCCGGCCGCCTTGACGCTCATGTGATCGACCTCGACCATCATGTTGCGCTTCATCAGCCCCTTGACCGCGTACTCGCCGAGGCGGGTCAGCCCACGGGTGTTGCACTGCGCGCTGCTGTCGTATGCGGGCACCTTGGTGCCGGCGGGCAGCAGCTTGGTCACCTCGGCAGGGGCGGCCACGTTACCGGCGGGGTTGTCGTGCTGCGGACCGCTGCACTTCTCCGTACCCCAGAAGGTGCCGGTGGAAAGGAACTGGCCGATGTTCACGGCCGTTCCAATGGTGCCGGAGTCCATCCGCACCCCGCACAGGGCGTTGTCGAACTTGTGGCACAGGAACATGCTGCGCACACCCAGCTTGTACAGCTCGTCCAGACCGCTGTCGATGTCGGCCTGGCTGCACTGGGAGACGTCGAGGATCTGCTTGCAGCCGAAGGGCTCCGAGGTTTCGACGCCGAGCACCACAGCGAGCTTGCCCTCGGCGACGACCTGGCGGGCCCGGGTGGAATCGGTGACGATACGGAAAAAGCCCTTGCCCGCTCCACCGTAGATCTTGTCGATGTAGTCCTGCATCTCGTAGGTCTTACGGGCTTCGAGACGGATGGCATCCATCTCGTTGCAGCCGCGATCCCTGACGTAGATCGAGCACAGCAGGCCATTGGTGACCAGGTCGTTGACCAGGATCCGCTGGCCGCCGCGCCAGGCGCGCTCCAGCCACGCGTAGTAATTCTGCTGGTGACTCAGGGAGTTGTGGGCGGGCCAGGACTTGAATGTCGGCCAGCCCACCGGGTCGTGGTAGCCGTTCGAACCGCCGGTGACGTTCTCGAAGAGAGCGAGCGAGCCATCGGGATAGTGCTCGGGGCAGTCTTTGAGAGCGTCAGCGATGCCCTCTTCGGAGAACGGCTTGCCACAGATGATGCGTCCGCCGAAGCCCTCGTTGGACATCAAGTGATTGTGCACATCGACGAAGCCATCGACGCGCCCCTGGCTGTCCGTGCCACGGAAGGGTTCGCCGGTGACGTTGATCTGTGAATCGGCAGCGGGCCGCGCCGTGGGCTCCCACCAGGGGGTGTCGGCACCGACGGCCGACGGGGAGCCCACACCAAGAGCCAGCAGAAGGGTGACGACAACGGCAAGAAGTCCGCGCCTGCGGAGGAGGGTCATCCGGGCCACCTTCGCTGTCCGGGATGGGTACGCGCTAACTTACTTGCGCGTAGGTCCCGTCGAGGATGGCGCTTACCTGATAATGAGTCAAGAGCTGAGGAAGCATGCCTATTTGATAGGCCTGTCAGCTCTACTGGCTGAAGAGTCCCTCCGCGGCCTGGGTCATCCAGGCCGCAAAGGAATATATGGTGATGGACCTTCAGGATGCCGACGCCACAGTCACGCACCTGATCTCTGGCTTGCCGACCGCCCGCTCTCGTCGAGGACGAGACCGACGCCAGCCGGCAACGCTGCCCAACGCCCCGCACCGGGCGGCGACCGACGCCATCGACCTGCCTCCGGCTGGCACGGATGCCACCCGCATGAAGCCCAGGGACCGGATCGTCGTCGGCCTGCGCGTGGGCATGCCTGTCCCCGAGCGAGCTGGAACCAACCGTGAGGCCCTGCCAGTCGGTCATCGGTCAGGGTCGGCAACCGAATACCGAGCCGTGGGCCATCGGTCACCACGACCGGTCAGGGTCATCGGTCACCAGGAAGACCCAGTCGCGTCCGAAGGGGCGGCCACCGCCATGGAACAACGGTCGGTCAGCCGCTGACTGACCGAAGGTGCGCAGGACTCTGTTGCCGGCGCTGCTGTTCGAGGTACTCGGCAGCAGTGGTCACCCGCCGCTGCCCGGTCTCCGGGGACAGCCCGAGACGACGGACAGCCTCTCCCCCGCGTCCTCGGCCTCGGCCGGCCACTGAAAACGGTCACAATCTGTTGCTGCAGCGGGTCCATGTCCGGCGGTCTGCTGCTGAGGCAGCCGGGCAGCCTCAGCTGCAGTGTCGGTGACCGATGCCTCCCAGACGACCGGGTCACGGACAGGCACCTGCGCTGCCCGCGCCGAGACGTCACGCGCAGGCTGATGCGGCACTCCCCCGCTCCCCCGGGACTGCCGAGTGCACCTAGAACTAATGCACGCTGCCTTCAGTGTGTGGGACAGACCCTGGCCATGTGGGCAGTTCTACCCCGGGTAGGGGTCGTAGCAGTCGAGAGCCGGGTCGTAGAGGACGTTCCAGGTCTTAGCGCCGATGATTCCGTCCTTGGCCAGGCCGTGACATCCCTGGATCCACTTGACCTTACTCAGCGTTTGGCTGCCGAAGATGCCGTCAACGGTCAGTTTGGGTACACCACCCCAGACATTCGACAGACACTGGGCCTGCTTCACGGCCACCCCCGTGTTGCCGGACTGAAGGGTTGGCCGGTAGGTCGACGAGGCGTAGGCACACCCTCCAGGCACGGCACTCGCCGACGGCGCGCTGATGCCCAGAGCTCCGACTGCGATTGCGGCGGCGCTCGGAATGGAGGCGATCCGGCGTTTCATAGCGGTTCCTCTCAGTAACCCCAAACGATAGGTGCCGTCTCGATGACAGAACGTGACTGCAGGGATCTCGGTCTTCCCTGTCGAGGGTGCCTGGTCGAACCTCAGCCAGCAGCCCGGGCGGGCCGGGGAGCAATGCTCAAGGCCTGCGGATCGTGGCTCGGGTGGCACGCGAAGGCGCACTTTCTCGAGTGATCGATTGAAGGTGATCGAGATGGCCGGCATTCACAGCACCGGTCGGAAAGCCACGCCCGTGCTCACGATAGTCAATGCTGACGGTTCCAGGCCAAACGGCTCCCAGATCGTCCGCGAGGGCGCAAGCAGCTCCTCGGCCTGCCTCTCGCCCTCCACTGTGACGCGGCTGACCGTCCTCTGGCGGGCCAGCCACAGGATATTCATGGACCGTGACTTGTCCTCCACCGACTACGTGTATCTCCGGGCGGACGGCTTCCACCCGCGCATTCGTTTTGATGAGGCGAAAGCCGTGGTTCTGGTGCTGATGGGTGTGCGGGCCGACGGCACGGCTCACCACCAAGGCCCGTGAAAACACGCTGAACTCCCCTCTTCCCCGAGCGCCCCCCTCACGCAGGCGGAAACCACCAGCCCACCGCCTACCACGAATCGCGCGACGGCTTCGATATCGAGCTCGTCGCCCCCTCACGTAGCCGTGATGCACCCAGCCAGGTCGCATATGCAGGGCCTGGCGTTCACGCGGACGGCGGGTTGGCCGTACACGCGAATGAGCGGCAGCGTGGCTGAACCGTCAAGGCCCGCCCCCTGTCGGTGTCGGCGCGCTATGCCACCTCGAAAGCCTGAGGGAACCTGTACCTGGGCGGAGCGAGGGCTCCGCCCAGGCACAGGCACCAGCGCATCGCGTTCCTCACCCGGGGTGGATCCCGACCACGACGGCGTCCCGGGCCGCTCGGCCGGCTCGCAGATCAGTGAGGTTGTCCTGGAACACCTGGCCCACGGCGGCGGGTTCGCCGGGGAAGGCGAAGGCGCAGTGCGGGGAGATCACCAGACCTGGTGTCCGCCATCGAGGGTCGTCCGCGGGGAGAGGCTCGATGTCGTGAACGTCGAGTAACGCTCCGCGCAGTGCTCCTGCCTCCAATGCCTCGTGCAGGGCTGTGTGGTCCACCGTGGTGGCTCGGCCGACGTTGACCAGCGCCGCACCGGCCGGCAGTGCGGCGAGTACATCGCTGTTGACGAGATGGTGCGTTCCGGCGGTGGCAGGCAGGCAGCAGACCACGTGGTCGGCAGTGGCGGCAGCCTCGGCCAGGTGATCGGCACCCACGGTGCGGTCCGCCCCCGGTACGCTCCGTTCCCCGGTGCGGGTGACGGCGACGCATCGAGCGCCCAACGCGGTGATCTTGCGGATCACTGCCTGTCCGATTCTTCCGGCTCCCACGACCAGGACGGTCGATCCGCACAGCATCGTGGCGGTGGACGTGTGCCAGGCACGTCGTTGAGGACGTGCCGACAGTGTCGGGAACTCCTTGAGCAGCATGAGCAGTGCGGAGAGCGCGTACTCCGCGACGGATTCGACGGGGACGCGCGCCGAGTTGGTCACCAGCGTCCCGGGCGCGAGTCCGGCGGCGGAGAGGTGGTCGGTTCCGGTGCCGGTGAGGTGCAGCCATCGGAGGCCGGGAAGCAGAGCGAGGGAGTGCGCAGGGAAGTGGTGGCCGATCAGTACCTCGACCTCGGCGAGTTCGCTCCGCGGCAGGTCGAGGAGAGAGGTGGCCCGCACCGCCGTGACCAGCGGTTCCAGGTGAGGGAGCAGCTCCGTGGCCATCGCCGTGTGTGCGACGAGTACACGTGGATCGTGCCAGGAGTGCACCTTCACCGGTCTACCGCCCGGTGTGCCAGGAGTTCCGCGACAGGGTCGGGGCTGCCGTGGCGGGTCAGCTCGGTCACGCTGACACAGTTGCGTCTGATCTTGTTCGCGATCCAGGTACGCAACCATTCCGCGAGGCGGGGCGCGGGCAGTCCGGACGGGGCCACCCCGGTGAGAATCGCCCCGGTCAGGGCTGCCCCGCCGACGTTCACCACCACGTCCGGCAACACCGTGTGGCCTGCCTGGCGCAGGAGACGGCGCGGGACGGGGCCACAGCTGAGGTTGCCGCCCTCGACGATGACGCGGGCGCGCACGTCTGGGACCGAGTCGAGGTCGATCGCGTCGGCGGAGGCCGCGAGGACGAGGACATCCGCGTCGACGGTCAGCCAGGCCCGGTCCGGGCCGAGGGACCGCACCCGGGCCGGGAGTCGCGCACGGTCGATGGTGCCGTCCGTGGAAGTCGCCGCGATCAGTCCATCCGTGCTCAGACCGGCCGGGTCGGTCAGGGTGCCCAGGACATCGGCGACGGCCACGATGCGGTGGCCCGCGCGTTCGAGATGCAGTGCCGCCGCCCGGCCCACCACTCCGAAGCCCTGTACCACCACGCGCTGGGGTGCGGTGACCTGCTGCGCCTCCAATGTGCTCAGCGCCGCCGTCGCGACGCCGAAGCCCGTGATGTCGGACATGGTCTTGTAGAACTGCTCCCAAGGCACGTCCAGCCGGGTGGACCCGGGTACTTCGGTCACGTCGTAGTCAGCCGCGGCGAAGCACGCGTCGCGATCCGCCGGCGTCGTGCCCTGGTCGCAGCCCAGGTACACACCGCCGTGCAGGAGCGGACGGCTGACCCGGCCGAAGGTACGCATCAGCCGGTTGCGGTCCGTGACGGCGGAGCGGGGGCGGATGCCCGCCTTGGCCCCGCCGATCGGCAGGTCGACAAGTGCGAGCTTGTGGGTCATCGCCCGTGCGAGGAGCTCCAGTTCGTGCTCGTCAACAGTCTCGGTGAGGCGGGTTCCACCCATGGCGAGGCCCCGCACGGTGCTGTCCACGACGACCCAGGCGTCGGCCTCGCAGCCGGGCAGCGAGAGCGTGGTGGTGAAGAGCGGCGACGAGGTCAGGGCGTCGTCGCTGTGGAGGAGTTGGTGCATGTTCACGTCTTTCTGGTTCCGGTGAGTACGTCGTGGCGAGAGCGCGGGCCGGGTACGCACCCGGGCGCCGGGAGACGGCACGGCCCGAGCGGCGTCAGGTGGTGCTCCGGCGCAGCAGGGCGTCCGCCTCGTCCTGGAGCGTGTCGAGGTCATCCGCCACGACCCCCGCCGTCGAGACATCGGGGAGCCGGCTCTCGATGTGGCGCAGGGGGCGGTACCGCAGGCCGAGGAAACCCCATACTGCAAGCAGGAGTCCACCGGTGATCATGAGCAGCCCCATGCCTCGGCCCGGACCCGTGCCGCCCACGATCTGGAGGAAGGGGGCGTGCCCGACGAGGGGGTCGAAGAGGTGGTGCAGCAGGACGGGGGTGAGCAGGAAGCCGAGCGGCATCAGCCCGGTGGCGAGCATCTGGTTGGTGGCCACGACCCTGCCCTGCAGCTCCAGGCCCACCTTGGCCTGGAGGATGGCGAGCCAGTGTGCGTTGAGGACGGCGTTGCACATCCACCACAGGAACAGGCCCACGCCCATGAGGACGGGTTCCGGCCGCAGCCCGATCAGCGCGGTCGCCAGCCCCATCCCGATCGTCATGCCGATCATGCCGTCGGCCCGGCGCCGGGTGCCGCCCCAGAAGGCCATGGCCAGGCCGCCGACCGCGGCGCCGAGGCCGCCCGCCGCGGTGACCGTACCGAGGACGGCTGGACTGCTCGTGGACAGGACGAGCGGGGCCGTCAGCACTGTGGTGGTGGCGGTGACGTAGTTGACGACGATGAAGAAGAGCACCATCGCCACCATGGGCGGCCGTCGGGCGAGGAAGCGCCAGCCTCCGGTGATCGCGGGCAGGAAGCCCTCCCGGCGTCTACGGAAGAGGCGGTCCGGGAAACGTATGACGAGAAGTACGGCCCCACCGGCGAGGACGGCGACGAGATCGAGCCAGACCACCCCTGCCAGTCCGGCCAGACTGATCAGCGCTCCGCCCAGTACCGGCGCGATCAGCGTGCTGAGGGCGGTGCCCAGTTGCACCACGCCATTGGCTTGGGCGAGGTAGGGCTTGGGCACCAGCTGGGCGACCGAGGCGAGATAGGCAGGCCGCTGGAACGCGGCGGTGAGTGAGGTGAGCGCAGCGAACACCGCGACTTCCCACACCTGCAGTGTCCCGGTGGCCGCTGCGGCGACGAGGCCGGACAGGGTGACACCGTAGACGGCAGCACACCCCAACAGGACCCGGCGACGGTCCCAGCGGTCGGTGGCTGCACCGCCCAGCGGCGCGGCGAGGAAGGCTGGAAGCATGGCCAGCATGGTGACCAGGGAGTAGGAGGACACCTGGTGGGTCTTCTGGAAGACCCACACCCCGAGGCCGAAGGAGGTGAGCGCGGAGCCGGTCATCGAGGCTGTCTGGCCGAGCGCGAAGAGCCCGAACCGGCGCAGGTCCCGTCGTTCCGGCGCACTGTCCGGTGCCGCCGGTGCGGGCACGGAGGCCGCCGGCGAGGAGAGCTGTTTCTCGATGAGCCCGGCGAGTTCGGAGGCCTGGTGTTTGAGGAAGTAGTGCCCCGCGTGCGGGATGCCGGCGAGGGAGACGTCGTTGGCGACGGCGGTCCACTCGCGGTACCGCTCTTCGAAGAGTTCGGTGGTGCGGTCGCGGTCGCCGATGACGCACAGCACGGGCGCCTGCAGCCGCCGGGTGTCGCGGCTCTCGAAGCGGGCGCTGAACCAGTTGACCGCCTGGCGCGCGTCGTGCCGGACGGCACGGATCATCGCGCCCCGGGTGTCCTCCTCCATCTGTCCACCGAGCGCCCGCAACACGTCGTGATAGGCCCGGTCGGACGTGCGCCGGTCGTCGGGGAACCAGCGGTGGGCGAGGGCGGACAGTCTGCCGGGAAGCCGTGCGCTGGGAAAGGCGGCGCCGAGAACGACACCGGCGAGTTCCTCGCCTCCCTCCTCCAGTGCCAGGGCCAGCGCGACGGCGGGTGCCGTGCCGACGCAGTGCCCGTAGACCAGAACCCTGCCGGTGTCGATGTCGGCGAGTTCGTCCCGGCACCGTGTCACGACCTCGGCGAGGGACTGCAGATCCTCGTCGGCGCGTGCGGGATCGTGGCCGGGCAACTCCACGGCGAGTACCTGAACGCCCGGCCGTCGCGTGGCGAGTTCGTGTGCGAGGGGTTGGTACGAGGCCGCGGAGCCACCGCCGTAGGGCACGCAGACGACGGTCACCTCCGGGGACGTGCCCGGGGGCGGCCCGGCCAGCCGCTGAAGAAGCCCGGTGCTCGCGGATGCGGGATCGTCGAGCAGGGTCGCCAGTTCCCGCACCGTGGGGTGGGTGAAGAGGGACACCACCCGCAGACCGGGGTCGATCAGCCGGGCGGCGCGCAGCGCGCTGAAGGAGTCCCCGCCCAGCGCGAAGAAGTCGGCGTCGATGTCGAGGTCCTGGTCGGGGAGTTCCAGTACCTCTTGCCAGGCCGCCGCGATACGTCGCTCGGCAGCGCTGCGCGGGGTCGTACCGCTGTGCTTCTCAGAAGTCTGCGGGACGGGCAGAGCGGCGCGATCCACCTTGCCGTTCGGGGTCAGTGGGATCTCGGGCAGGGGTACCAGGACTGATGGGACCATGTGGTCGGGCAGTTGGGAGCGCAGAGCGGAGCGCACAGCCGCGATGTCGAGCGGGGCACTGTCGACCGCCGGGACGACCCACGCGACGAGGCGGCGCCGGTGTGCCTCCCCGACGGCGAGCACGACCGCTTCGCGCACGGAGGGCAGCGCCCGGCAGGCTGCGGCGACCTCACCCGGCTCGACCCGGTACCCGCGCACCTTGACCTGGTCGTCGAGACGGCCGAGGAACTCCACGAGTCCGTCCACGCGTATGCGCACCCGGTCGCCCGTGCGGTAACAGCGCTGGGTTCCCCCGACCGGATCCGGGACGAAAGCTCGCGCGGTGGCCTCCGTGTTCCCGGCATAGCCGCGTGCCACTCCGGGGCCGGCGATCCATAGTTCCCCAGGCGTTCCTGGGGGCGCGAGCCGTCCGCTGCGGTCGACGACGTAGCAGAGTGCGTTCGGGAAGGGCGTGCCGAGCGGGGCGGAGACAGCGGTCGTGTCCGAGGGATCGCCGATGTCGCCGGGCTCGCACCCGAGGACGGAAACGGTCGTCTCGGTGGGGCCGTAGTGGTTGTGCACCCGCAGCCCGGGGCGGGCCGCCTGCACGCGGGCGACGAGCTGCGGCGGACACGCCTCTCCGGCGAGCACGAGGAGGTGCCCCGGCAGCACGGCTGCCAGGTCCCCGTGTGCGGCAAGGAGTTCGAGGTGGCTGGGCACCATCTTGACGATGTCCACCGGGTGGGTGGCGAAGTACGCGGCGAGCTCTGCGGGGTCGGTGGCCCGCTCGCGTTCCACCAGGTGCAGCACGCCGCCGCTCACCAGCGCCCCGAACAGTGACAGGTATCCAAGATCGGCCGCCGCCGTGGAGAGCAGGGCGAAGGACCGCTCGTGACCGTCGATCCGCTCCAGCGCGGCGTGCAGATAGTGGGTGAGGGAACGGTGTTCCACACCGACGCCCTTGGGCGTGCCGGTCGTTCCGGAGGTGTAGATCAGGTAGGCGAGCTGGTCCTCTTTCACTTCCGCCCTGGGCCGGTCCGCGCGGGTGGCACCGGAGGCGGACAGGGCCTCCGTCACCAGGACGTGCGACGTCCGCACACGGTCGGCCAGAGCCCGTCGGGCCAGCACGAACCGTGCACCGGACGCCGTCACGGTGCGGGCGAGCCGCTCGTCCGGGTGAGCGGGCTCCAGCGGAACGAAGGCCGCTCCGGCCTTGAGTACGCCCAGCAGGGCCACCGGCAGGTGAATGTCCCGCTCGGCCAGTACCGCCACAGGCTCACCGGCGCGTACCCCGGCTGCGAGCAGGCCTTCGGCGACGCGGGCAGCCCGCTCGTCCAGTTCCGCGTAGGTGAGGGTGCCGTCCTCCGCGACGACGGCGGTCCGTTCGGGCGCTGTGCGCGCCCAGCGCCGCACCAGCTCGGGCACGGGATCGCCCGGATACGTGCGCGTGGGCCCGCGCAGCACCCCCTCTGCCGGGTCCGTCAGGAGCAGTTCGCTCACGGGACGGTCGGGGTCGTCGGCCAGGCCGGTCAGCAGCCGCAGGTAGGACTCGGCCAGCCGCTGTGCAGTCGCGGGGGTGAAGCGTTCGCGACGGTACTGAAGCACTCCGCTCAGCGGACCCCCGGCGCCTGCTTCGAAACAGTGCAGGGCCAGCTCGCTCTTGACGGCGCCGGTCGCGATCTCGGTGAACCGTGTCGTAAGCCCGGGGAAGAGGCTGGTGAGATCGGGCCGGACGTACAGGTTCGCCATGGTGTCGAAGAGGGGTGCAGTGCCTGCCGCGCGCTGGGGGCGCACCTGACGCACGACAAGGTCGAAGGGAACGTCCGCCCGGGACAGCGCGTCGAGTACGACATCGCGTACCTCGGCCAGCAGGCGCCGCCCCGACCACGCCGGAGACAGGACCGTCCGCATCACGACCGTGTTGACGAACGGGCCGACCGCCCGCTCGCCACGTGCCGTGTGCCGGCCCCCGTCCGGTACCCCCACGGCGATGTCCTCGCTGTCGGACACCCGCGCCAGCAGCGCCTGCCAGCAGGCGAGGAGCACCATGAACAGCGTGACACCGTTGTCGGCGGCCAGGGAGTTGAGGCGCGCCTTGAGTTCGGTGGGGAAAACGAGGGGAACGCCGGCACCCGCGTCGGAGGGAACCGGCTGGGCAGGACGGTCGGCGGGCAGGTCCAGTGCGGCGGGCACGTCACGCAGCTGTTCCTGCCACCAGTCCAGATGGCGAGCCGCCAAGGCCTCGGGGAGAGGAGTGACCACCTCGGAGTACTGCGGGGGCCGTGGTGGCAGCGGCCCCCGCCCCAATTCGTGGGCATAGAGCGCGGCCAGGTCGGTGAGCAGGAGTCCGTTGGACCAGGCGTCGGTCGCCAGGTGATGGAGGACCAGCAGCAGCGCGTGCTCCTGCTCGTCGAGGCGGAAGCAGGTGACGCGGAGCGGGCATTCGCGCTCGGGGGCGATCGGCTGCCGCACACTCTTGTGGACCTGCCGGTCGAGCTCGGCCTCGGTGTCCGTGGCATCGCCGAGGTCCACGACGTCCAGAGGTACGGCCGAAGCCGGGCGCGTGACCAGAACGGGGACGGGGCCCGAGGCGTCGACGACACCGCGCAGTACGTCGTGCCGTTCAGTGAGCCCGCGCAGCGCAGCCAGCAGCGCCGGACGGTCCAGTGAGCCGCTCAGCCGCAGCAGGACGGGGACCAGGTATGCGGGGCTGTCCGGCTGGAGCTGGGAGGCGAGCCACATCGCCTGCTGCGCGGAACTGAGCGGTACCGGCTCCTCCCCCCGTCGCGGGGCATCCTGCGGGCGATGTGCCCTGCGGGCGGACAGCAGGGCACGCAGCCGGTCCTGGTCGGCTTGCGAGGTGGTGGCCGTCGCATCGCTCATGCCGTCTGCTCCTTTTCGTCCAGGGCCGACGCGTCCAAGGCGGCCAGCGCGCGCTGTTCGACCTCGGCGGCCAGATCGCGCAGCACCGGCAGTGCGAAGACCGTGCGTACTGAGACATCGACGCCGAGCGCGTCCCAGATCTCGGCCGCGACCCGCATCGCGGTGAGCGAGGTCCCTCCGAGGTCGAAGAACGAGTCGGAGGCGGCTACGTCCTTCACCGGCAACAGCTGCTCCCAGGTCGTCGCCAGGAATTCCTCGACGACGGTGGACGGTGCGACCCGTTGTCTCTCGTCCGGGGCCGGGGGCTCGGCCGATGGGGACGGCGGGAGGGGCAGGCCGATGGCCGAGCAAGAGCGGTCGGGTGCTGCGGTGCCCTGGGCGAGGACATGGAGGAATCCGTCCAGCAGGGCCCCGGCGGCCTGTTCGTCGAAACACTCGAGGTCGTGGACGAGATGGATCTCGGTACCCGACGCCGTCGTGTTGACGAGGAAGGTGGCGTCGTCGCGCGCGCTGCCGGTGTCGCGTTCGCCGAGCACACTCAGGGTCACCGCGCCGGCGGCGACCTGGACCGGCGCCCCCGACGGCCGCATGGAGAGCGATACCGGGGTCAGGGGTACGCCGGGGCGTCTCGGGAGCCCCGCTGCCGTGGCTGCCTCGGCGAGTGCGGCGGCGGGGAGCATCGTGTGGGCGAGCGCCCGGTTGCGCGCCAGAGCCGCCCGCGCGGCAACGGTACGGAAACTCTCCTCGGGCCCGAAGCGGACCCGGACCGGAGGAACGCAGAGCAGGGGCCCCACGACCCGTTCGAGTTCCGGTACGGGGCGCCGCGCCACCGGCACGGCGACGAGGATGCCCGCCCCCGGCCGCTGTTCCCGCACGGCCTTCCCGTCCGAAGCCGCTGGCCAAGCACTGAAGACCGGTTGTCGGACCCCCCGCCTAGACTCGCA
>NZ_JBSFET010000111.1:0-16591 GCF_053594575.1 Streptomyces sp. NPDC001880 | reverse complement strand
TCGGGTCGCCCACCGCCTCGGCGAACTCGCGGATCTTCTCCCGGCCGACTTCGTACGGCGGGGTGGGCGGATAGGTCCGCCCGACGAAGGACTGGTCGAGCGCCATGGGCTCGCTACCTCCTGGTGAAAGATGAACAGGCCGAAGAACAGCCTTCATACAACGACACGAGGCCGCCCCCCAAAGGGGACGGCCTCGTGTACGAGCCTGATTCAGCGCGTTTCGCGGTGCGCGGTGTGCGAGTTGCAGCGCGGGCAGTGCTTCTTCATCTCAAGACGGTCCGGGTTGTTGCGCCGGTTCTTCTTGGTGATGTAGTTCCGCTCCTTGCACTCCACGCAGGCCAGCGTGATCTTCGGGCGGACGTCGGTGGCAGCCACGTGAGTGCTCCTTGGACGGACGGATGGACGGATGAACGCAAAAAAGAGTAGCCGATCGAAGGACCGACCCCACAATCGGCTACCGTAAGTAGCGGTGACCGGACTTGAACCGGTGACACAGCGATTATGAGCCGCTTGCTCTACCGACTGAGCTACACCGCTTTGATGAATGAGTCCCCCCGCCGAAGCGGGGTTTCCCTATCACCAGAGCCCCAATGCGGAATCGAACCGCAGACCTTCTCCTTACCATGGAGACGCTCTACCGACTGAGCTATTGGGGCGAGCGATGAAGACATTACACGGTCTGTCGCCGATCGCCCAAATCCATTTCGGAGCCCCGCCCACCGGCCTCGATCGGCGCCCCGCCGCTCCCCCGGCCGACGGGCCCCGGGACTGCCCGCCGGCCGCCTGAGCAGCGCCTCGGTCTGCGCACGGGGCACCGCCGCCACAGCCGCACATCCCCGCCCCGCACGTCCACAGGGCCACACCGGTACGACTATTTCGCTCCTCCTCGAACCCGGCCGAACACGCCCCTAGGCTCGACTCACTCTGCGTGATCTTGTCCCCTTTCCCTGGAGCGCGATGCCGGACAGACAGCCGTGGCAGCCGGACGACCACGCCGCCGACGCGGCCGGGCCGAGCAGCAGCCCCGAGACCGCCGCCCCGGCCGGGACCGGCCTGATGCTCTGCGGCGCCCGTCTCACCGACGGCCGCGTCGTGGACGTACGGCTCGGCGGCGGCCGGATCGAGGCCGTCGGTACCGCGGGCAGCCTGACCACACCCGGTCCGCGGCTGGACCTGCGGGGCTATCTGCTGCTTCCCGCCCCCGTCGACCCCCACGCCCACAGCGACACCGCGCTCACCGCCGGCGACACCGGCCCCGACGCCCCCGGACCGGTGTCGCACCGCCCGGAGGACATCCGTCGCCGCGCCACCGAGGCCGCCCTGCTGCAGCTCGGCCACGGCGCCACGGCGCTGCGCTCGCACGTGCGGATCGGGGACGTCCAGGGCCTCGCCGCGCTCGAAGCCGTGCTCCAGGCGCGCCGCTCGTTGCGCGGTCTGGCCGATCTGACCACGGTCGCCGTGCCCCGGCTGCTCACCGGCGTCGCGGGCGCCGGCAACCTGGCCATGCTGCGCGACGCGGTGAAGATGGGGGCCGACGCGGTCGGCGGCTGCCCGGACCTCGATCCGGACCCGGCGGGCTACGCGGAGGCCGTCCTGGAGATCGCCGCCGAGCAGGGCTGCCCGGTCGATCTGCACACGGACGGGGACGATCCGGCCCGGCTCGGCCGGCTGGCCGCCATGGCCGGAGGTCTGCGGCCCGACGTCTGTCTCGGCCCGTGCGCCGGCCTCTCCCAACTCCCCCCGCAGGCCGCGGGCCGCGCCGCCGACCAGCTGGCCGCGGCCGGGGTGACGGTCATCTGCCTCCCGCAGGGCGGTTGTTGCGGCGTGGAGGACCGAGGCACCGCGCCCGTACGGCTGCTGCGCGCCGCCGGGGTGCGGGTCGCGGCGGGCAGCGGGGCGCTGCGGGACGTCGCGAACCCCGTGGGCCGCGGCGACCCCCTGGAGGCCGCCTACCTGCTCGCCTCGCAGCACGGACTGCCCGCCACCCAGGCGTACGAGGCGGTGTCCTCGGTCGCCAGGGCGGCGACGGGACTGCCCGGGGTCAGGGTCGAGGCGGGCTTCCCGGCCGAGCTGCTGGCCGTGCGCGGGGAGCAGCTCCCGGGCGTGCTCTCGCTCGCGTACAGCCGGATCGTGGTGCATCGCGGCCAGGTGGTGGCGCGGACGAGCGCGGTGCGCGAGTACTGCGAATCCGAGACCGTCGTCGCCCTCGATCTGCCCCGGCAGGGAAGGCCGGATTCCGGTCCGTGCGGCGGGCCCTGAGCGTGGTGGGCCGTCGCGGCGTACGGTCGTGAGCATGCGCATTGTCATCGCAGGTGGACATGGTCAGATCGCGCTGCGGCTGGAGCGGCTGCTCGCCGCGCGCGGGGACGAAGCCGTGGGCATCATCCGCAATCCGGACCAGGGCGAGGACCTCCGGGCGGCGGGTGTCGAGCCGGTGGTCCTGGATCTCGAATCCGCCTCCGTGGAGGAGGTGGCGCAGGTGCTGCAGGGCGCCGACGCGGTGGTCTTCGCGGCCGGCGCGGGCCCGAACAGCGGCGCGGCACGCAAGGAGACGGTGGACCGCGGCGCGGCGGTGCTGTTCGCGGACGCGGCGGAACGGGCGGGGGTACGGCGCTGCGTCGTGGTCTCGTCGATGGGCGCCGACCCCGACCATCCGGGCGCCGAGGTCTTCGACGCGTATCTGCGGGCCAAGGGCACCGCGGACGCGTATGTGCGCTCCAGGCCGGCGCTCGACTGGACGATCCTGCGCCCCGGCATGCTGACGAACGACGCGGGCACGGGGTCGGTCCTGCTGACGGCGTCGACCGGGCGGGGGCCGGTGCCGCGCGACGACGTGGCGGCGGCGCTGGTGGAGCTGCTGGACACCCCGGCGACGGCGGGGCTGACGCTGGAGCTGATCTCGGGGAACGTGCCGGTGTCGGTCGCGGTGAAGGACATCGCGGGGAACTGACCGGGCGGGCGCCCTGAGGAGTCAGGCGCCCGGCGCCGGGCGGACGGTGATGCCGTGGCGCTCCAGCAGCGCGGCGGTGACGCCGTCGCCCTCGCGGAGCGCGCCCGTGAACGTACCGTCGTAGACCGTTCCGCGCCCGCAGGAAGGGCTGCGCGCCATCAGCAGCGCCTCGGTGCAGCCGGTCCGGCGCGCGGCTTCCAGGGCCCGTTCCGCGCCGTCCACGAACTCCTCCGTCACGTCGTGCCCGGTGTCGTCGACGACACGGGCACGGCCGTCCAGCACGTCGTGGCCGTCGCCGCCGGTGATCTCGGCGGGGCGGCGCGGGGTGGGGAGTCCGGCGGAGACCTCGGGGCAGAAGGCCACCGGGCGGCGGTCGCCGATGGCCACGGTCACTGCATCGGAGGCCTTGCCACGGCCGTCGAAGCGGCAGGGCACTCCCTGCAGACAGGCGCTGACCAGTACGGATTCCATGTTCACGGCCCCTCGCAGCAGAAACAAAGAAGGCCCCTGTCTGAGACAGGGGCCTTACCATGTGGCGGCGCCAGGGTTCGAACCTGGGTAGGCTGAGCCGGCAGATTTACAGTCTGCTCCCTTTGGCCACTCGGGCACACCGCCGGGAATCGCTGCCGTGAGAACCACTTTTCGGCGGTGCTCCTTGGCAACGACGTAAACGATACCCGATGCCCGGGGGTGCTCCGCCACCGGATTGATCAGCGGCCCGATGGGCACGGGTGGCCAAGGACCGTCCCGTCATCCCGGTGGATCAGCGTGCGGCGTCGGATGTGGTGCGTCGCGAGGCGCAGGGACGGCCCGAATACTGGATGCACCAGGGCGTTCCGGCCACGAGGCCAGGTGCCGTGGCAGACGCTGCACGCCCGCCGGGGACTGCGGGACAGCCCTTAGGCTTTGATCGGCGTCGCGGGGCCGGCAGGCCCGCCGCCGTCCGTATGCACCCCCGTTTCCGCATCCCCGATACAAGGAGCCACACGTCATGGCCGACTCCAGTTTCGACATCGTCTCGAAGGTCGAGCGGCAGGAGGTCGACAACGCCCTCAACCAGGCCGCCAAGGAAATCTCGCAGCGTTACGACTTCAAGGGCACCAACGCCTCGATCGCCTGGTCCGGCGAGAAGATCCTGATGGAGGCGAACGGCGAGGAGCGGGTCAAGGCGATCCTCGACATCTTCCAGTCCAAGCTGATCAAGCGCGGCATCTCGCTGAAGTCGCTGGACGCGGGCGAGCCGCAACTGTCCGGCAAGGAGTACAAGATCTTCGCCACCATCGAGGAGGGCATCTCCCAGGAGAACGCCAAGAAGGTGGCGAAGATCATTCGCGACGAGGGCCCCAAGGGCGTCAAGGCCCAGGTCCAGGGCGACGAGCTGCGGGTCAGCTCGAAGAGCCGGGACGACCTGCAGGCCGTGCAGGCGCTGCTGAAGGGCAAGGACTTCGATTTCGCCGTGCAGTTCGTGAACTACCGGTAGGTCCCGCCCCTTCGGCGTGCGGAGTGGGAGGCGCCGCTCCGCACGCCGGGTGCGATGTCCGAAAGCCGCCGGTGATACCGGGGCGGGGAACGCAGACTTGTCCATGTCGGGCGACGATCCGGTCGGTTCCGGCGTGACGTGCAGGAGAGGGACGAGTCATGACCATGTACGCAACGGTCGACAGCCCGCTGGGTGAACTGCTGCTGGTCGGTGAGGAGGCCACCGGCGGGACGGCACTCGCCTCGCTCTCGCTGCCCGGCCAGAAGGGCGCCGCGGTCGTCCAGGACGGGTGGGTCCACGCACCGGAGGCCTTCGCGGGGATCGCCGCCCAGCTGCGGGAGTACTTCGCGGGGCGGCTGACCCGCTTCGACATCACGTACGCGGACGGCGTGGGCACCGCATTCCAGCGCCGGGTGTGGGCCGCCCTGGACACCGTCCCGTACGGGGAGACCGTGTCGTACGGCGAGATCGCCGACCGCGTCGGCACCGCGGCGGCGGGGGTACGGGCCGTGGGGACGGCGATCGGGCGCAATCCTCTGCTGATCGTACGGCCGTGCCACCGGGTGATCGGCGCGGACGGGGCGCTGCGGGGTTACGCGGGCGGTCTGGAGCGCAAGGAGCGGCTCCTGGGGCTGGAAGGCGCCCTGGCGGTGCGCTGAGATGTCCGGGCTCTTCCCGAGACCTCGCGCCGTCGTCGCGCCGGGGGCCGTGCATGTGCCCGAATGGCTGCCGCCGGAACGGCAGCGGGAGTTGGTGGCGGCCTGCCGGGAGTGGGCGCGCGGACCCGTGCCGCTGCGGCACACGGTCCTGCCGGGCGGCGGGGTGATGTCCGTGCAGACGGTATGCGTGGGCTGGCACTGGCAGCCGTACCGCTATTCACGCACGGCCGACGACGTGAACGGTGCGCGGGTGGCCGAATTCCCCGACTGGCTGGCGGAGCTGGGGCGCGAGGCGCTGACGGCGGCGTACGGGGACGAGAGCCCGGTACGGACGTACGCGCCGGACACCGCGCTCGTCAACTTCTACGACGGGGCGGCGCGGATGGGCATGCACCAGGACAAGGAGGAGCGGTCCGGCGCTCCGGTGGTGTCGCTCAGCATCGGCGACAGCTGCGTCTTCCGCTTCGGCAACACGGAGAACCGCGGAAAGCCCTGGACGGACGTCGAGTTGGCCTCCGGCGATCTGTTCGTCTTCGGCGGGCCGTCCCGTTTCGCGTTCCACGGCGTGCCGAAGGTCTTTCCCGGGACCGCCGATCCCGCGTCGGGGATGAGCCGCGGCCGGCTCAATGTGACCTTGCGCGAGACCGGGTCGGGCGCCTTCGGCGACGGGCGTCAGCGGCGTTCGCGGGAGTTCCCGAACAGCAGCCGGTAGGCGATCAGCAGGACCAGCGAACCGCCGATGGCGGCTACCCAAGTGGCCATGTCGAAGAAGTCGTTGGAAATGGAGCGGTCCAGGAAGCGCGACGATATCCAGCCGCCGAGGAAGGCGCCGACGATCCCTATGAGGGTGGTGCCGATCAGGCCGCCCGGGTCGCGGCCCGGGAGCAGGACCTTGGCGATGACTCCGGCCACCAGCCCGAGAATGATCCATCCGATAATGCTCATGCCTGCGAACCTACCCGTCACTCGTTCCTGGAATCCAAGACGTTTCCGCCGGTGACGTGGTTGCGCGCGGCGCCCCCGGAGGCCTGGAGGGGGTGGTCCTCCCGGTGCGGGCGGTCTTCTCGGCGGTTGCGGGCAACTGCTCGGTGCCGTTCCTGCGTTCATGGTGAATGACGGCACTGACAGTCGGGTCCGGCCGGCGGGCGGTCACTCCAGGGGCCCGCTCCGGTTACTCCTGTCCGTGACCCGGGCTGATACTGACCATGCAGGGCGACGACGGGCAACACCCCCGGAAGGCGAGTGACCATGAAGCTCATACAGCTGATCCTGAACGTTCTGTGGGTGGTGTTCTGCGGGTTCTGGATGGCTCTCGGCTACCTCGTCGCCGCGATCATCTGCTTCGTGCTGATCGTGACGATTCCGTTCGGCATCGCGTCCCTGAGGATCGCCGGTTATGTGCTGTGGCCGTTCGGGCGGACGACGGTGGAACGGCCCGACGCGGGTGCGCCGTCCTGTGTGGGCAATGTGATCTGGCTCGTCTTCGCCGGGTGGTGGCTGGCGCTGGGGCATCTGATCACCAGCATCCCGCTGTTCCTGTCGATCATCGGTATCCCCTTCGGCTGGGCGAACCTGAAGATGATCCCGATCTCGCTGATGCCGCTGGGCCGCGAGGTGGTCCCGAGCGACGAGGCCTTCGGCGCCCGTTGAACGACGCGAGTGGCCCCGGACGAGGAGTCCGGGGCCACTCGTACACGTCTCGGCGAGGGGCTTCAGCGGCGGGGGCCCGCCATCTGCTCCAGCCGGGCGATGCGCTCGGCCATGGGCGGGTGTGTCGAGAACAGTTTGGACATGCCCTGGCCTGGGCGGAACGGGTTCGCGATCATCATGTGGCTCGCGGTCTCGATCCTCGGCTCCGGGGGCAGCGGGAGCTGTTTCGTTCCTGCGTCGAGCTTGCGCAGGGCACTGGCCAGGGCCAGCGGATCGCCGGTCAGCTGGGAGCCGGAGGCGTCCGCCTCGTACTCCCGGGAGCGGCTGACGGCCAGTTGGATGACGGAGGCCGCGACCGGGCCGAGGATCATGATCAGGAGCATCCCGAGGAACCCCGGACCGTCGTCGTCGTTGGACCGGCCCGCCGGGATCAGCCAGGCGAAATTGACCAGGAACATGACGACGGAGGCGAGCGCTCCGGCCACGGACGAGATCAGGATGTCCCGGTTGTAGACATGGCTGAGCTCGTGTCCCAGGACGCCGCGCAGCTCCCGCTCGTCCAGAATCCGCAGGATGCCCTCGGTGCAGCAGACCGCGGCGTTGCGCGGGTTGCGGCCGGTGGCGAAGGCGTTGGGTGCCTGCGTCGGGGAGATGTAGAGCCGGGGCATGGGCTGGCGGGCGGCGGTGGAGAGCTCGCGGACCATGCGGTAGAGCTGTGGCGCCTCGAACTCGCTGACGGGGCGGGCCCGCATGGCTCTGAGCGCCAGTTTGTCGCTGTTCCAGTACGCGTAGGCGTTGGTGCCGACGGCTACGAAGAGCGCGACGATCAGGCCTGTACGTCCGAAAAAGCTTCCGATGACGATGATGAGTGCGGACAGGCCCCCGAGGAGTACGGCGGTTCTCAGCCCGTTGTGCCGGCGGTGCACGGTACGCCCTCCAAGTGGTGCGGCAGGGGAACCCTTTGCTTGGTGGTCTCCACTTCCTCAGTGGAGCCTCCCGTACAGGTCAACGCCAGGCGAGAAGAGCTAGTTCCCTTGCGCGTGCCGCCGCGGGACCGGCCTGTCCGGCACGTGTGTGCCGGGTCGGGCTCTGGGCCGTACGGGTCAGTGGCCGTGCGCGTACCGGTCCGGTGCCCGGTGGCTCAGCGCTGGGCGGGAAGGCCGGCGATCCCCAGGGCCTCGGGGTCCGGCTTGATTTCGCTGGTGCAGTGGGCGCAGCGGGAGGCGATGGCCGGGATCTCGGTGTAGCAGCGGGGGCAGTCGCGCACGGCGGCCTTGATGTCGAACTTCTCCGCCTTGGCGAAACGGCTCTGGACCTTCGCCATGGGAACCACGACGCCGAAGTAGAGCACGGCGGCGGTGATCAGGAACGCGATGACGGCGGCAAGGAACTTCCCGTACGGGAAGAAGGTGCCGTCGATCGAGAACTGCGCCTTGCTGAAGTCGCCGACCGATCCGGTGGCGAGGCCGATCAGCGGGGTGATGAAGGCCGTGCTGAAGCCGGTGACGACTGCGGTGAACGCCGATCCCACGGCCAGTCCGATGGCCATGGAGATGATGTTTCCGCGCAGGATGAAGTCCTTGAAGCCGTTCAGCACCGCTCTTGCTCCTCTGGGATGCGTACGTGTGGGGGTGTGCGGGCAAGACCATGCCCTGTACGCACCGTTCCGGGCAAACCGATCTTCGGTATGTCAGAAGAGATTGACGGCGGCGAACCTGAGGACCGCCTGTGGGGCGCCCGAGAGCACCACGCCGGCGGCGGCGGTGAGCGCGATCACGACGGTGACGGAGGCCGGGGCTCCATACCTGGTGGGGGTGCGTACGGCACCTTCCGCCGGGGTCTCTTCGCGGGCCGTCGCCCTGGCTTCTTCCGAGGTCTCCTCCGGGGCGCGGAAGAGCGTCGCGGTCCACTGGAGGTAGTAGTAGAGCGCGATCACGACGTTGACGGCCATGACGACGGCGAGCCAGCCCAGTCCGGCGTCGACGGCCGCGGAGAAGACCGTGACCTTGGCGAAGAGGCCGATGATGCCGGGCGGCAGGCCTGCCAGGCAGAGCAGGAAGAAGGCCATCGCCAGGGCGGCGAGCGGGCGGGTGGCGTACAGGCCCCGGTAGTCGGTGATCCGGTTGCCGGGGCTGGTGCGGGCGACCAGGGCGGCGACCGCGAAGGCCCCGAGGTTCACCACGGCGTACATGAGGGCGTACGCGACGGTGGAGCCGATGTGCTCGTCGCTGGAGTACGCGGCGGAGGCGATCGGCACCAGGAGGTAGCCGGCCTGGGCGACGGACGACCAGGCGAGCAGGCGCACCGCGCTGCGGGCCCGGCCGGGGCTCTGGCGCAGGGCGGCGACGTTGCCGGTCGTCATGGTGAGCGCGGCGAGTACGGCCAGGGCCGGTCCCCAGATGTCGGCGTACGCCGGGAACGCGATCACGGTGACGAGGATGAGGCCGGAGAAGCCGACCGCCTTGCCGACGACCGAGAGGTAGGCGGCGACCGGCAGGGGGGCGCCGACGTAGGTGTCGGGGACCCAGAAGTGGAAGGGCGCGGCGGCCGTCTTGAACGCGAAACCGACCAGGGTGAGGGCGACGCCCGCCTTGGCGAGGGTGTCGAACTGGCCGGGTACGTCGTCGAGCCGGGCGGCGATCTCGGTGAGGTGCAGGCTGCCGGTGGTCGCGTACACGAAGCTGACGCCGAGCAGCATGACGGCGGTCGCGACGACGGAGGAGAGGAAGAACTTCAGGGCGGCCTCGGAGGACCGCCGGTCGCCGCGCTTGATGCCGACGAGCGCGAAGGCGGGCAGCGAGGCGACTTCGAGGGCGACGACGAGGGTGGCGAGGTCGCGGGCGGCGGGCAGCAGTGCGGCGCCGGACGCGGAGGACAGCAGCAGGAACCAGAACTCGCCGGCGGGGAGCCTTCGGGCGTCGCCGAGCGAGAGCAGCGCGGTGAGCAGCGCGCCGCCGAGCACGAGGGCCTGGATGACCAGGGCGAAGTGGTCGGCGGTGTAACTGCAGGCGCCGACGGAGCCGGGTCCGGTGGCGGCCTCGTTGAGGCAGAAGGTGGAGTGGTTGCCGTCGCGCAGCGGGACGAGGAGGGCCAGGGCGGCGACGAGGCCGGCGACGGTCAGCGCGCCGAGGAGCGGCTTGCGCCGCTCGGGCAGGAAGAGGTCGGCGACCAGGACGATCAGGGCCATGGCCGCGACGACGGCCGGAGGCGCGATCGCGAGCCAGTCGACGGACTGGATGAGGCTGGTGGTGTTCTCGGCCGCGGTGGTGACGAGGTCCGGGGCGGCGGCGCCCGGGGTGACGACGGCGGGGGTCACGACGGCGGGGGTCACGACTTGCCTCCTGCGAGGAGCTTCTGCACGGCCGGGTCGGTGAGGCCGAGGAGGACGGCGGGCCACAGACCGGCGAGGACGGTGAGCGCGACGAGCGGGGTCCAGGCGGCGAACTCGTACGTCTGGACATCGGCGAGCTGCGGCTCCTCGCGCTTCTCGCCCATGCAGACCCGGCGCACGACCATGAGCATGTACGCGGCGGTGAGCAGGGTGCCGAACGCGGCGATCGACATGAAGGTGAGGAAGGCGGGCCGGCTGAGGCCGTCGGCGGGGTCGAAGGAGCCGAACAGGGCGAGCATCTCGCCCCAGAATCCGGCGAGGCCCGGCAGCCCCAGGGAGGCGACGGCGGCGAAGGCGAGGAGGCCGCCGAGGCGGGGTGCCCGGCCGTAGAGCGCGGCTCCGGTGGCTCCGGAGAGGGTGTCGAGGTCGGCGGTGCCGTACCGGTCCTTGACCGCTCCGACCAGGAAGAACAGCAGGCCGGTGATGAGGCCGTGGGCGATGTTGGCGAAGAGCGCGCCATTGACTCCGGTGGGGGTCATGCTCGCGATGCCGAGGAGCACGAAGCCCATGTGCCCGACGGAGGAGTACGCGATCAGGCGCTTGAGGTCGCCCTTGGAACCGGGGCGGACCAGCGCCAGGCAGGCCAGCGATCCGTAGATGATGCCGACGACCGCGAAGGCGGCGAGGTAGGGCGCGAAGGTGTGCATCCCGTCGGGGGTGATGGGGAGCAGGATGCGGACGAATCCGTAGGTGCCCATCTTCAGCAGGACGCCCGCGAGGAGCACCGAGCCGACGGTCGGGGCCGCGGTGTGGGCGTCCGGCAGCCAGCTGTGCAGCGGCCACATCGGGGTCTTCACGGCGAGCCCGATGCCGATCGCCAGAACGGCGATGACCTGCACGGACGTGGTGAGCCCACGGCCGTTGTCAGTGGCGAGTGCCACCATGTCGAAGGTGCCGCTCTTCAGTCCGACGAGGAGCAGGCCCAGCAGCATGACGACCGAGCCGAGCAGCGTGTAGAGGATGAATTTCCAGGCGGCGGCCTGCCTCTGCGCACCGCCCCAGCGGGCGATGAGGAAGTACATCGGGATGAGCACCATCTCGAACGCCAGGAAGAACAGCAGCAGGTCGAGGACGGCGAAGGTCGCGAGGGTGCCGGACTCCAGGACGAGCAGGAGAGCGACGAATGCCTTCGGGGAGGGGCCCGCGGGCGGCTTGAAGTAGCTGTGGAGCGCGCAGAGGAAGGTCAGCAGCGCGGTCAGTACGAGAAGGGGGAGCGAGATGCCGTCGATGCCGAGATGGATGCGGACGTCGAGCGCCGGGATCCAGCTGATGTCGGTGGTGGCCTGCATCTTCGACGGGTGGTCGTGGTCGAAGCCCGCGGCGAGGACGATCGCGGCGACGAGGACCGCGCCGGTGACGGTCACGCCGTGGCGGAGCACGGCCTGGTCGGGGCTGGTTCCCTTCAGTCCCGGCGGGGCCGGGAGCAGAGCGGCCACGGCGCCGACGAGCGGGATGACGACGATGAACGCGAGAAGGAACTGCATCACGGATTCACTGATATCGATCACGGCTCACGACCCGGCGTTGACGTTGGCGAAGACGACGGCGGCGATCGCCAGGACCAGCGAACCGGCGAGCAGTGCGCTGAGGTAGGTCTGCACGTTGCCGGTCTGGGCGCGGCGGACGGCGGTGCCGAGCCCGCGTGCGACGGCTGCGGAGCCGCGTACATAGGTGTCGACGACCTCGCGGTCCAGGAAGCGGACGAGGCTCGCCGCGGCCCGGACGGGGCGGACGAACAGCGCCGTGTACAGGGCGTCGAGGTGGAAGCCGGCGGCCGCGTGGTGGTGGAGCGGGCCGAGCAGCAGGCGGCCCGGGTCGGCCGGGTCGGGGGCGTCCCCGTCGGCTCCGTAGGCGGCGGTGTGTGCCGTCATGGCCTGGGCCTCGAGGAGAGCGGGTTCGGCGTCGGGGTGGGCGACGACGGTGCCGACGGGGGTGCGGGCGGCGAGCGCCGAGGTGTGGCGCCAGGCGCCGTAGGTGACGAGGCCGCCGACGAGGCCGACGCCCGTGGAGAGGACGGCGGTGGTGACGGTCGGGGTGAGGCCGTGGCCGTCGAACCAGTCGGTGATCGCACCGACGGTCAGGCCGAAGGCGATGGTGGGGACGGCGAGGACCCAGAGGACGGCGGTCATCGCGACGGGCTGCCTGCCGTGGTCGGGGGCCTCGGCGCCGCGGCCCCGGAAGGCGAGGAGCCAGAGGCGGGTGGCGTACGCGGCGGTGAGGGCGGCGGCGAGCAGTCCGGCGACGAGTACGGTCCAGCCGGCGGCGGCCGGGGCGACGTGCCGGTCCCCGAGCGCGGTGTGCTCGGCGGCGACGAGGACGGCTTCCTTGGAGAAGAAGCCGGCGAACGGGGGGATGGCGGCGAGCGCGAGCAGGGCGACGGTCATCGTCCAGTAGGCGTCCGGGATGCGCTTCGTCAGGCCGCCCATGCGGGACATGGCGGCCAGCGAGTTGGTCCCGGCGGCGTGGATGACGACGCCGGCCGCGAGGAAGAGGACGGCCTTGAACGCGCCGTGGGACAGGAGGTGGAAGACGGCGGCCCCGCGGTCGCCGACGGCCAGGGCACCGGCCATGTAGCCGAGCTGGCCGATCGTCGAGTAGGCGAGGACCCGCTTGATGTCGTCCTGGGCGAGGGCGGCCAGTCCCGAGCCGATCATCGTGATCGCCGCCATGACGGCGAGTACGACGAGGGCCGCGCCGGACTGGGCGAAGACGGGGAGGAGCCGGGCCACGAAGTAGATGCCGGCGGCGACCATCGTCGCGGCGTGGATGAGCGCGGATACGGGGGTGGGGCCGGCCATCGCGTCGGGCAGCCAGGTGTGCAGGGGGAACTGCGCGGACTTTCCGGCGACGCCCGCGAGGAGCAGCAGGGCGATGAGGGTGGGGTGGTCCAGGCCGCCGTTGGCGACGGCGTCCAGGACGCCGGTGATGCGGAAGGTCCCGGTGTCGGCGGCGAGCGCGAACAGACCGATCAGGAAGGGGATGTCGCCGAGCTTGGTGACCAGGAAGGCCTTGAGGGAGGCGGCGCGGGCTTCGGGCGTCTCCCAGTAGTGGCCGACGAGGAAGTACGAGCAGATGCCCATGATCTCCCAGCCGACCAGCAGCACCATCAGGTCGCCCGAGTAGACGACGAGCAGCATCGCGGAGGTGAAGAGGGAGACGAGGGCCGCGTACGAGGGGTAGCGGGGGTCGTTGCGCAGATAGGCGGTCGAGTAGATCTGTACGCAGCTCGCGACGAGCCCGACCAGGACGGCGACGAGGACCGCGAAGCCGTCGAGGTGCAGGGCGAGGTCGATCGGGACCGAGCCGGTGGGGGTGAGCTGGGTCGCGGCGTCGATGGCCCGGCCGCCGCCCTGGCGTGCGGCGACGACGGCCGCGAGGAAGGCGGCGGCGAGCGTGGGCAGTACGGCGAGGGGCCGTACGAAGCCGGGGGCGAAGAGAAGCGCGCGAAGCCCCTTCTCGGGGCGGCGGCGGGAGACGGGCGGGCCTAGCAGGAGACCGGCCGCGGCGCCCAGGAACGGAAGGAGGGGGACGAGGACGGCGAGGGTCGTGGTGGTCACGCGGTGGCCTCTGCCTTCTTTGCCTTCCCTGCCGCAGCAGTGGCCTGGTCTTCGGTGCCGGACCCGTCGTCCGGGAGGGCTTCGGCGGCGTCGGTCTCGGCGGTGTCGCGGAGGCGGTCGATGTCCGAGCTGCCGCGGTTGCGGTACACGGCGAGGACGATCGCCAGGCCGATGCCGATCTCCGCCGCCGCGATGGCAATGGTGAAGAGGGTGAGGGCCTGGCCGGAGTGCAGGGTGTCGCGGAGCCAGACGTCGAAGGCGACCAGGTTGAGGTTGACGGCGTTGAGCATCAGCTCGACGGACATCAGGACCAGGATCGCGTTGCGCCGGGCGAGCACTCCGTACAGCCCGGTGCAGAAGAGGAGGGCGGCGAGCACGGCGGGATAGGCGAGGTGCATCAGCTCTGCTCCTTACCGCGCTTGCGGGACAGGACGATCGCGCCGACGAGGGCGGCGAGCAGCAGGACGGAGAGTGCTTCGAACGGCAGCACCCAGTGCCGGAAGAGGAAGGAGCCGGTCACCTCGGTCGAGCCCTGGGCGGGTCCGTCCAGGTCGATCCAGGTGGTGCGGAAGGCATCGACGACGACCCAGACGAGCGCACCCGCGGAGGCGGCCGCCACGGCGAGGGCCGCCCAGCGGTTGCCCGAGTCGGCGTCCGGGGAGCGGCCGATGGGGGCCTTGGTGAGCATCAGCCCGAAGAGCAGGAGGACGACCACGGAGCCGACGTAGATCAGTACCTGCACCCAGGCGATGAACTCCGCGGTGAGCAGGAGGTACTCGACGGCGAGGCCCCCGAGCGCCACGACCAGCCAGAGGGCGGCGTGCACCAGCTGCTTGGTCGTGACGGTGACGAGGGCAGCGCCGAGGGTGGCGATGCCGACGAGGACGAAGGCGATCTCGACCCCGGTCGGGGAGAGGAAGCCGGAGTGGGCCGCGGTGGCTGCGAGTGTCACTCCTCCCCCTCCGCTTCCCTCTGGTTCTGCTGGGCTTCCTGGGCCTGTTGGGCCTGCTGCGCTTCCTGGGCCTCCTGGGCTTCCCGGGCGCGCTGGGCTTCGAGTTTCTCCGCCGTCTTGCGGGCCGCGGCGATCTCCTTCGGCTCCTCGGCACCCGGGTCGAGCGCGGGCGGTTCCGGCACCGTCCACATCCATTCGCGGAGCTTGTCGCGCTCATGGGTGAGTTCGAGGATGTCCGTCTCCGCGTACTCGAACTCCGGCGACCAGAACAGCGCGTCGAAAGGACACACCTCGATGCAGATACCGCAGTACATGCAGAGCGAGAAGTCGATGGCGAAGCGGTCGAGGACGTTGCGGCTGCGCTCGCGGCCGCCCGGGGTGGCGGCGGGCACCGTCTCCTTGTGGGAGTCGATGTAGATGCACCAGTCGGGGCACTCTCGGGCGCAGAGCATGCAGACCGTGCAGTTCTCCTCGAACAGCGCGATGACGCCCCGGGAGCGGGGCGGGAGTTCGGGCTGGACGTCCGGGTACTGCGCGGTGACCGTCTTCCTGGTCATCGTCCGCAGGGTGACGGCCAGGCCCTTGGCCAGTCCGGAGCCGGGAATCGGAGGCATTAACCGATCGCCACCTTCACGATGCCGGTGAGCGCGATCTGCGCGAGAGCGAGCGGGATGAGCGTGGTCCAGGCGAGCTTCTGCAGCTGGTCCTCGCGGAGCCGGGGGTAGGACACCCGCAGCCAGATGACGACGAAGGCGAGGACGGCGGTCTTGAGGAGCGTCCAGACCCAGCCGAGTCCGTCGGCACCGAACGGGCCGTGCCAGCCACCGAGGAAGAGCACGGTGGTCAGCCCGCACAGCACGACGATGCCCGCGTACTCGGCGAGCAGGAACAGGGCGAAGCGCAGACCGGTGTACTCGGTGTACGCGCCGAAGATGATCTCCGAGTCGGCGACCGGCATGTCGAACGGCGGGCGCTGCAGCTCGGCGAGTCCGGCCACGAAGAAGACCAGTGCGCCGACGATCTGCCAAGGCAGCCACCACCACTCGAAGGCGTCGAGGATGCCCGGGAGGGAGACGGTGCCGGCCGCCATCGCGACGGAGGCGGCGGCGAGCAGCATCGGCAGCTCGTACGCGAGCAGCTGGGCGGCGGTACGCAGGCCCCCGAGCAGGGAGAACTTGTTCGCCGATGCCCAGCCGGCCATCAGTGAACCGAGCACTCCCACGCCCATGACGGCGAGCACGAAGAAGATGCCCGCGTCGACGACCTGGCCGACCGCGCCCTCACCGGGACCGATCGGGATCGCGACGAGTACGAGAAGGTACGGGAGCAGCGCGACGGCCGGCGCGAGCTGGAAGATCCGGCGGTCGGCCCCGGCCGGGACGATGTCTTCCTTCTGCGCGAATTTCACACCGTCCGCGACGAGCTGGGCCCAGCCGTGGAAGCCGCCCGCGTACATGGGGCCGAGGCGGCCCTGCATATGGGCCATCACCTTGTGCTCGGTCTGTCCGACGACGAGCGGGAGGACCATGAACACGGCGAAGACGATGACGAGGCGGAGGGCGACGTCCAGTACGTCGTTCACGCGGTATCGCCTCCGGCGGGTCGGTCGGGGGTGGTGTCGGGATCAGTGGTGGTGTCGGGGCCAGGCGTGGGGCCGGCGTCCGTGTCGGTGTCCGTGTCGAAGGCCGGGCGGGCGTGGTGCCACGGGGCGTCGCTGGTTCCGGGACTCGGCTCCGCCGTCCCGGGGGCCGTGCCCGGCTCGGCGCCCGTTCCGGCATCCGCCCCCGGCTCCGGCTGCGAAGTCTTCGGCCGCTGGCTCACCGAGCCCTGGGAGGCGCTACGGGTGCGGCGCGGAGTCGTGGTCCGGGGCGCCGGCTCGGCGCCCGTCCCCGGCTCCGTGCCCGCGTCCGGGGCTGCCGCCGCCTCCGCCGTCCGCTGGGCGGCCGAGCCCT
>NZ_JBSFET010000110.1:0-16729 GCF_053594575.1 Streptomyces sp. NPDC001880 | reverse complement strand
CCTGGAGGACACTTTCCCAAGTCGAACTCGCGACGGCCGAGTGGGTCGACTGGTACTGCCACCGCCGACTCCACGGTGAAATAGGGCACATCCCATCCGTCGAATACGAGACCAACTACTACCTCACCACCGCGAAACCCCAGGTCAAAACCACAATCTGAGATCTCTACCGAACCCGGGGCGGTTCAAGATGCCGCCATAGACCTTCGTGCAGACGGGGCCATACCCCTCAATTTGAATCGCGCTTCCAGGATGATTGTCGGAAGCTGATGCGTCGCGTCATGGCGTCGCTGGTGACGAGCGCTCGGGCGATGATGACGGCCATGCGGAAGCACCGGATGTGCCGGTCCTCGTGTACATAGCCTTTTCCCCGGCCTGGTGGAGCTCCTCGCGCGGTCTGCATCGCCGTGCATACGTGTGAGGCGCATACTAAAAAGACCTGGGAGAACGGAGGACGTCATGATCATCCTCGGCGTCATTCTGCTGGTCATTGGTTTGGTGGCCGGCATATCGATCTTGTGGACCATCGGTATCGTGCTCGTCGCGATCGGCATCGTTCTTTGGATCCTGGGGTCCCTCGGGCATGCAGTGGGCGGTCGACGGCACTACTGGTAGTGCCGCTTACTTCGGCTCCTCGTGCACGCGGCCGCTGTGATGTCCAACGGCGACTGTGATCCCGGTGTGCTCGGATGCCGCGTGCTGTTCAGCGTCCCGGGCGGGAGCACACATGGTTGTACGCCATCAGCTCATCGCCCGGGAACCGTCCGTGCTCTGGGCGGTTCTGGAGGACGAGAGCCGTTACGCGGACTGGGTGGTGGGGACCTTGGACTGGGTGGTGGGGACCTTGGACTCTGCCCCGGGCAACGGGCATTGGCCGGAAGTCGGATCGTCGATCAAATACACGGCGCGTGTGGGGCCGAAGGAGTTCCACGGACGCACGACGGTCCGTCGTCTCGACGCCCCGCGCGCACTGGAACTCGAAGCGCACGGAAGGCCGTTGGGTACAGCACGGATCGCTTTCGGCATCCGGCCGTGGGGCGAGAAGACCCTGGATTCTCGACGAGCATCCGCTGCGCGGCCTGGGAGGGAGTCTCCACAACACAGTTGTCGATGCCTTTGCGTAGATCCGGCACCGCAGCATGTTGCGGCGACTTGCGGAAGTCGTCGAAGGAATGCCTCAGGACACGGGGTGAGTGACAGGCTGAGAGGACCAGCCCCAACTGCTGGTCAGCTGACTGGGGCCAGTAGCTCAGCGAGACGCTCAGCTGGGTTGACCAGTTGAGCGCCTTTTGTGGTCGGCTGTTGAGTTCGGAGGGCACCACCTCCAGCTGCTCAGGAGTGTGGGGCGAGTCAATGTCCCTGAGGAAATGCTGTCGCAGCAGGCTGTTGGTGTTCTTCTTCGAGCCGCGCCGCCCGGGGCTAGTCGTATAGCGGAAGTAGACCGAATATCCGTGGAATTGGTGCACAGCTGGTGGCCGCCATCTCCACGCCCTGGTCACAGGGCAGGGAACGCCGAGGCGCGGCGGAAGAGTTGGACGGTCGCGGCGAAAGCGTTACGTGTGGCCAGGAAACCGTGGCCACGCAGCAGATGGAGGGTGGGATCGTGCCGTCGTCCGATACGCCCCCAAATCGGCGACCCCCACAGCAGCCGCCCACCCCGGCTGATGCGCCCGCCAGCTCCGCTCAAGGTGCGAGGCGCCCGATACCGATCAGACTTGAATGCATGGCAGCAGAACGAAAGCTCTGTGGCGAAAGCCGCGACGTCCGAAACGTGGCGGAGCGATGTGGAAAGGCGCACTGCGAACACGTCAAGCTGCGTATTGCGGGCCTGCTGCCTTGTTGCAACTTCGTTGCCGCTGCGGGCACTCACGTTGAGGCCACCGGAGTCTGGCCATGGGACTGATCACAGGACTTCTCACGCTCCCCATCGCACCGGTCCGTGGTCCGATCGGGGCGGCGGAAGCTCAGCGACACTGCCGAGCGCGAACTGTACGACTCGCGAGTGTTCCGTGCCAGCTGGCTGTGCTGAACTGGGAACTTGAAGGCGGATATATAGGCACGGAGGGAGTTCGAATCGGGAAGAGGGAAGGCTACTCGACCGGCTAGGTCGGCCCCGCACCGAACGATCGAAGGTGACGTACTCATGGATGACACAGCCAAGGTGACCCTCGCGGCCGCAATAGTGGGCGGCTATGTGCTGGGTCGAACGAAAAAGGGCCGGCTGGCCCTGACCATTGCAACGTACCTGGCAGGGAGACGATTCGGCCTGGAACCCCGACAGCTTGCCGCCGAAGGGATGCGCAGACTAGGGGAGGTTCCCCAGTTTGCCGAGCTACAGGAGCAGCTGAAAGGGGAAGTCTTCGACGCAGGCCGTAAGGCAGTTGCTGCCGCCGCTGACCGGGGCATGAGTTCGCTGGCCGACGCCATCAGCGACCGTACGGCCCGGCTCGGTGAGAAGCCGGAAGAGGGGGACGAGGAGGAGTACGAGCTGGAGGAGGAAGGCGCGGAGTACGAGGAAGAGGAGGAACCGGAAGAGGAAGAGCCGGAGGCCGAGTACGAAGAGGGCCAGGCTGAGGAAGAGGAGGAAGAGGAGGTAGAGGAGGAGCAGCCAGAAGAGGAATACGAGGAGGAAGAGGAAGAGCCGGAAGCGAGGCAGCGCCGCAGATCTCGTCAATCAGCCCAGCCCAGAGGAGGCGCGGCGCGCAAGAAGGCCGCTCCCGCCCATGGAGAGAAGCCTCGGACGGCCAAGAAGTCCGCCGCCCGGAAGACGGCCCCGGCAAAGAAGACGGCTGCGAAGAAAACTGCTCCGGCCAAGAAGTCCACCGCCCGGAAGACGGCCCCGGTAAAGAAGGCAGCTGCGAAGAAAACTGCTCCGGCCAAGAAGTCTGCCGCCCGGAAGACGGCCCCCCCAAAGAAGACGGCTGCGAAGAAAACTGCTCCGGCCAAGAAGTCCGCCGCCCGGAAGACGACGTCGTCGAAGCGAGCAGCGTCCAAGCGCGCCGATCGTCGGAGGTAGCCAGTCATGACCAGGACGGAAACAGAACAGCCCCCGGCACAAATGTCGGGTGCGGACCGGCTTCGCGAAGAGGCGTCAAATTTCCTCAGTGCACAGGTGGAGAGGCTCGCCGAGAAGGCGGGTGACAAACTGAACGATGTCACTGGGCAGCTCACCGATGTGGCCGAGAGTGGATCGCTTCCTGCGATCGGCTCCCGTATTCTCCAGGGCGATTCCCCGCTGAAGGCATTCGTCGGAGAGAAAGCCAAGGGCGTCAAGGACAAAGTCGCGGGAAAGGTCAAGGAAGCGTTCGGCGGCGGAAAGGGTAAACGTAAGTCGAGCGGTGGAAAGGTCATGAACATCTTCGAGGTTCTCGATGTGGGAGTGCCCTTGCGTGTTGCGTACGACTACTGGACGCAGTACGACCAGTTCAGCAGCTTCGCGAAGGGCGTTCACGACGTCTCGAAGAGCGATGAGATGTCCAGTGACTGGAAGGTCAAAGTCGGCCCTTCCTCGCGCAGCTTCAAAGCGACTGTCCAGGAACAGATTCCCGACGACCGCATCGTTTGGACATCCGAGGGAGCCAAGGGGACTACCCGTGGTGCGGTCAGTTTCCATGAGTTGGCACCTAGGCTGACTCGAATCGTCCTGGTCGTGGAGTACTACCCGTCCGGGTTCTTCGAGAAGACGGGCAACTTGTGGCGCGCCCAAGGGCGCCGAATGCGACTCGACTTCAAGCACTTTCAGCGATACGTCACCCTCGCCCAGGAAGAGCCCGAGGGCTGGCGCGGTGAAATCCGGGACGGTGAAGTCGTCGTGTCCCACGAAGACGCCATGGAAGAAGAGGCCGCCGAGCAGGAGGACGCACAAGGCGAGGAGTCCGAGGACGCGGACTACGAGGAGGAGCCCGAGGACTACGAGCCCGAGGACGAAGACTACGAGGACGAGGACGAGCCTGACGACGAAGACTACGAGGACGAGCCTGAGGACGAGGACGAAGAAGAAGGCGAATACGAGGAAGAAGAAGGGGAAGAAGGAGAGGAAGAGGACGTAACCCCCTCCAGGGGGCGGGGACGGCAGAGGTGACGCCGTGACTGACGTCGCCTTCAGGCAGGGGGCGTACCCCCGTTTCGGGGCCGCAGACCACCACTCTCTGGTCGCGGACTTCACGAAAAATCTGGGCTGGCTGGCGTTGTGGCAGCCCCCAGCGAACCTCTTGTAGATGTACGGCTGAAGTCAGCTCCATGTCGGTCACGAAGGACGCGTCGAGCCCTGTCTGCCGTGCGGCCTCTGCCTCGTCCCTGACCGCATCGATGTGCTGCGGATCCCGTGTGTAGGTGTAGGCGGGTGAGTGCTCCAGGTCAGCGTCGATGTTCAGTTCGGCGCAGAGAGCGGCCGTCCGGTCGAGCGCGTCCTGTTGTCATAGCGCGTACAGCCGGCGCTGCGGGCGCCATGCTTCGCTTTCAACTGCGCGTACACCAAGCCATGCGCAGCTGCCAGTTTGGTGGTGGTGTATCCGGTACGCCCGCGGCGATCCGCTCCGCCTCCAGGACAACGACACAAGCACCACATTTTTACTGTGATCCCTGCACACCGCAAGGGCAACTGCTCAGGGAATGGGGGCACGCGCCTGCCATGACTTGTTCTCCAACGGTGGGCCGTCGGAGAACAGGTCGAAAAGAGTGAACACCGGCGTTCCAACACTTGCGAAACGCGCATGATACTGATCGCCTTTTGTGTTCGTCATCAGCGCCCAAGGCATCAGTGGAAGCGATTCCTTCCTCGGGAGATAGCGTGCCCACCACGCCACCGGTCACGGCGTTTCATATGCAGCAGCGATGGCGCTATGCAGCCAGCGGGGGATGCTAGGCACGCGGTCAGGAGGCTGCGCCCGGCGCGGAAGCAATGTGCGAGCTCCGAGATGCGGTCAGCCCAGGCCGTATATCATGGAACGGCGTCTTGTGAAGGTGACGCGGGCATTATGTCGTCTCCGATTCCGGAGCGGGAACATGGCCGTAGGCGAAGAGGACGAGACAGGGCGCGTCCGGCGTCCGTCCAGCAAGAAGCCCGTCAAGAAGACCGCCAGGAAAACCAGCACCGGACGGGCCAGCAGCCGCACGAACGAAACGAAGCGTGCGGCCCGTCGGGTTTCGGCCCCGCGAGCCATGCGGTATGCGGCTGAGCAGCTCCAGGAGCTTTTGGGGCGAGCACCAGAGTCCGTCTCGGCGTTGAAGCCGACGGAGGGCGGCTGGCAGGCGGACGTGGAAGTTTTGGAGCTGGAGCGTATCCCCGGCACTACCAGCGTGATGGCCAGTTACCGGGTGACGCTGGACGAGGAAGGCGAACTGTTGGCGTACGAGCGCACCCGCCGCTACACCCGAGCCCAGATCGACCCGCGTGGCTAGGGCCGGAATACCACTGCTGCACCGGGCGACGGACGAACGGAAGCGGCCTCGTCCGGAGCCATGTGTGGCTGCTGAAAGGAGGCACCATGACTTTGGTGCCGCAGGGCGAAGGAACCATCTCCAGGGCCGGCGGAGGAGGGTCGGGGAACCTTTACGACATCCTCGAGCTGATTCTGGACCGCGGCCTGGTGATCGATGTCTTTGTGCGTGTTTCCTTGGTGGGCATCGAGATCCTCAAGATCGATGCCCGCATCGTCGTGGCGAGCGTGGATACCTACCTGCGCTTCGCGGAGGCCTGCAACCGCCTCGACCTGGAGGAGGGCCGCAAGGCTCCGTCTCAGCTGACCGACCTGGTCGGCGAGGTGACCGAGGGCGGAGCGCATGGCAAAGCCAAGGGTGCGCTGAGCGGGGCCGCTGACGTGCTGACCGACGCCCTGAAGGGAGGGCATGACGACGAGGAGGCCGAGCAGCCAGAAAAGAGGCGCAAGGAGCCCGAGGAGAGGCGGGAGCGGCCGCGGCGTCGGCCTGCCGCCCGACGCCGCGAGGAGTGAATCATGGCCGTATACGTGTATTCCATTGTCCTGGCCACCCATCCGCAGCGCTTGGACGAGCTCCACGGGGTGGGGGACCCGCCTGCGACCCTTCGCACGGTGCAAAACGAAATGCTGTCCGCGGTCGTCAGCGACGCGCCCGAGGAGCTGCGTCCCAAACGCCGAGACCTCAGCGCACACCAGGCCGTCCAGGAACAACTGATGGCCGACGGCACCGTTTTGCCACTGCAGTTCGGCTTCACCGCCGTGGACGACGAAGCTGTACGAGCGGTCCTGGAGGACGGCACGGACAATTTCAGCGAACGCTTGCGGGCGTTGGAGGGCTGCGTGGAATACCACCTGAAGGCCGCCCAGGACGAGGATGCGCTGTTGCGCCAGATCCTTCAGGAGTCCGACGAGGCACGCGAACTCAACGAGGAGATCAGAAGCGGCCGCAGCAGCCCGGAACTGCCGCTCGCCCTTGGAGAGCTGGTATCCCAAGAAGTGCAAGCGCGGCAGGAACGGCTCGCCGTCGAAGTCCTCGATGCGCTGCGCGGATTCGCGCGGGAAGAACGCTCGTCGCAGCCGACCGGGAACGACTTCTTGAATGTGTCATTCCTTGTGGAGCGAGACAACGAGAAGACCTTCCTCGGCGCGGAACAGGATATCGCCAAGGAACTGGGAGAGGACTTCGACCTGCGACTGGTCGGCCCACTGCCCGCCTACAGCTTCGTCTAAGGAGTCCTCATGGGACTGCTGACTCAACTCGCGACTCTTCCGCTGGCGCCGGTGCGTGGCGTGGCCTGGGTCATGGAGCGCGTCGTCGAGGCCGCGGAGAACAAGTACTACGACCCAGCCCCCGTCGAACGGGAACTCGCCGCACTTGAGCGAGCGCTCGTGGCGGGAGAAATCGACGAGGAAACCTTCGACCGGCGCGAGGACGAGTTGCTGGACCGGCTGGACGAGATCAGGGCCCATGTCCAGGGCGTCGATACCTGATCGCGCAGCCGGTGGAACGGGCGTATTGCCACGCGCTCCCATCAAAGCAACGGGACACCAGGGAATTGAGGTGCAGCGGCCGTGACCGAACCCGTCGCCAGGAGGCTGGGCGACCTCCCGTCCAGGTCCGCCCCGTATGGCCAGGGCTCCTCGGCCAATCTCGCCGACATCCTGGAGCGTGTCCTGGACAAAGGCATCGTCATCGCAGGCGATATCCAGATCAACCTCCTGGACATCGAACTGCTTACCATCAAGTTGCGCCTGCTGATCGCTTCGGTGGACAAAGCGAAGGAAATGGGCATTGACTGGTGGGAGCACGATCCCTCACTGTCGTCACGCGCCAACGACGGCCGCTCACTCGTCGAGGAGAACAAACGGCTGCAGGCTGAAATCACGGCGCTGCGCGAGGGCCGTGAGTTGCCACCGGCCAAGGACGAGGAGAGCCGCGCCGCGGCTCCCCGCCGCACGGCACCCCGTCGCACCGCACGCACCAAACGGGCAGAGCCCAGCCCCCGCAGCGAGAGGAGGGGCGAGCCATGACCGCCACGATCTCCTACGCGTACGCGATAGCACGGGACGCCGACGGATCGCTGGAAAAAGCTCTGTCCGGGCTCCCTGGAGTGGCGGAGGCACCGGTGCATCTAGTGCGTGTAGAACACAACGACGATGTGGTCGTCGCCGTGAGCCCGGTACCTGAGCGGGACTTCCAAGAAGCCGCGCTGCGAGCGCATCTTGAGGACTTGGACTGGCTGGAGTCGGTGGCCCGCGCCCATCACCGGGTGATTGATGCCTTGGCCGCCCGCACCGCCGTCCTGCCACTGCGTCTGGCAACGGTATACCTCGACGACGAGCGGGTGCGACTCATGCTCCGGGCCCGCCACGAGGCGTTTGCCGACAGACTGACCGACCTGGCAGCGCAGGTGGAGTGGGGCGTCAAGATCTATGTCGAAGCGGCCGCCGAGGCCGAGAGGCCAGCAGGCCCACCCACAGATGCGGGCCTGAGCCCCGGGCGGGCTTACCTCAGCCACCGCAGAGCACAGCGGCACGCCCGCGAAGACGCCTATCGGGATGCCGGACGGGCAGCCGAGCGGGTCGAGGCCGCCGCCCGCGCTTATGCGGTTGATCGCGTCCAGCACCGGCCGCAGCAAGGCGAACTCGCCCGCGGGCCGGGAGAGAACGTCATCAACGACGCCTACCTTGTGCCGCTGCAACAGGCTGAAGGCTTTCGCGCCGATGTCATGCAGGCCGCAGAAGGACTACCCGGGGTACGCGTCGAAGTCACGGGGCCATGGGCCCCGTACTCCTTCGCCACCCTCACCGAAGCCGAACCGCTGAAGAGGGCCACGCCGTGAGGGCGGCGGGCAGGCCGGAGGAGCCGCTGCCGCAACGGCAGATCGCACTGATCGACCTGCTGGACCGGTTGCTCAGCGGAGGCGTGGTCCTCACCGGAGACGTCGTGCTCTCCATCGCCGATATCGACCTCGTACGCATATCGCTGCGCGCGCTGATCGTCTCCATCAGCGAACAGAATCCTTCCCCGTGGCATGCCATCTCAGCACCCATAGGAGACGACCATGTCAGGTAAGGACCGTCCGCCCGGAAGTCGCCTGGACGAGATCGCCGATGCCGCCGCCCGCGCCTTCCGCATGCTGCCCGCAGTGCCGCAGGACATCCTGCCCCGGGGCGGTACGGAGGCGCGAAGGCCGGCCCATCGGATCACTACCGCCCCGGACACGGTGGAACGGGACCTGATCAAACTCGTACTCACACTCGTCGAACTGCTACGACAGCTCATGGAACGCCAAGCCCTTCAGCGGGTCGACGCAGGAGAACTCACTGAGGAACAGGAAGAGCGCCTCGGAGCAACTTTGATGATTCTGCACAGTCGTATGATTGAACTCTGCTCTCGGTACGACCTTTCCATGCAAGATCTCAACTTGGATCTCGGACCTCTCGGAACTCTTCTGCCACCACCCGAATGACGTCAGGGAGAAGGAAATGGGTATCGGAAAGAAGTCCAAGAACATTGGTAAAATCGCGGAGGGGAAAACAAAGGAATCGGTCGGGCGGGCCGTGGGTAACGAAAGGCTGGAGGGAAAGGGGAGGGCCCAAAAGGTGAAGGGTAAAGTGAAGCAGGTCGTCGAGAAGGGCAAGGACACCTTCAAGCACTGAACGAAAGACACGCCGCACTGACCCGCTGCCGCACTCCGAACATGGGCGGGCCGGCGCTCAGCGGAGCAAGTGTCGGCTGGCTGCAATCGACGCAGCTGGCGGCGGGACAGTGCGCGCTCGGTATACCAGGCGCTGAGGAGGGCGTTTGTCTGCGCTCACCTCATCTGTGTCCGGGGGGAGCTGACATGCAACGGGCCGCTGAAACGAATGCGCCCGGCGATCGTCTCCGCAACCACCGGCCGCCCGTTTCTCCAATCGCCGACGGGTATGGGAAATCACATGCCCATCAGAGTCGCCGTTGTGGGCTGCTCCAAGTCCGAGAAGCTGGAAACCCGTCGCAAGCGATGGAGACAAATGCCAAGGAAGGGAAGCACCGTGAGGCTCCCGGAAACCCGAGGCGAGGTGTCTGCCGCTCTGATCGAGGCGCTCGGCCGGGAACCGGGTCGGCGCAGCCTGCCAGACATACACCTGGTGGCGGGGACCGACCCGTACGACGACGATCTCCAACTCGCTCTGTACCTCTGTTACGAGTTGCACTACCGCGGCTTCGACGGTGTGGACGGCGCCTGGGAGTGGGATCCAGAACTGCTCATGGTGCGTGCCGCGCTGGAGCGGGAGTTCATGGCAGCTTTGCGCGCTGACGTGCCGGTGGCCGAGGACGTCGGCAGCGCGCTGGACGAACTCGTTCTGGAGCCGTCGGACTCCGACCGCGTGTCGTACTTCCTGCGGGACGAGGGCGAGCTGTGGCATCTGCGTGAGTACGTCGCCCACCGCTCGCTCTACCACCTCAAGGAGGCCGATCCGCACGTGTGGGTGATCCCGCGCCTGACGGGCCGGGCCAAGGCAGGAATGGCCGCTGTGGAGTACGACGAATTCGGAGCGGGACGGGCAGAACAGGTCCACTCGAAGCTGTTCGCCGATCTGATGACTGATCTCAACCTGGACACCTCGTACGGGCGCTACCTCGACGCCGGCTCCAGGCAGATGCTCGCGACTGTCAACCTCATGTCACTCTTTGGACTCCACCGCTCACACCGTGGTGCGCTGGTCGGTCACTTCGCCTCAGTGGAGACCACATCGCCACCAGGGGCGCGGCGTCTTGCTCAGGCATTGAAGCGGGCCGGTGCCGGGCCTGCGGCCATCCACTTCTACGCGGAGCATGTGGAGGCCGACGCCGTGCATGAGCAGCTCGTACGGCATGAAGTCGTCGCCGGTCTGCTCCAGGAGGAGCCGGATCTGGCACCGGACGTCGCCTTCGGTATCGCAGCCACGGGATGGTTGGAAGACCGGTTCGGGGAGCAGTTGCTCGGCGCATGGCGGGGCGGCGAGTCCTCACTCTGTGCGCCGCTCTGAGGCCGGCGGTGGGGCTTTCGGCCTCTTCCGGCCGCGGTGGCTCGTGTCGCACCAAGGGAAGATGAGGCTCCGCCGGCAGGTACACAGTGCGACGACAGGCCGGTCCGAGCGGGCAATGTGGCCGTCCTCCCGGATCACTTCGACCGGCCCCTCCACGAGCATGGGTCCGCCCGGCTCCTGCATGACGCGCCGTGCAGCTGCCCGAGGTGCGGTCTCCGGTTCAGTTCGGCCGTTCTGCACGGATCACCACCAGTTCCTCTGCCTTCTGGCCGCGCTCGATCAGGCCCTGGGTCTCCAGCCAGCCGGCTCGTTCTCGCAGGACAGGCCCGAAGGGAACGAACCGGCGGTCGGTCACAGCCACGTCCAATCCGGCTTCAGCCAGCCGCGCCAGGGTCATCGCTGGATTGCTCAGCACGGAGTGGACCGCGAGCAGCACACCTCCGGGGCGCAGCAGAGCGGGGCCCTTGGCGCAGAGCCGGTCGAGCACCGCCCGGCCGTCGATCCCCGCCTCCCAGGCCCGAGCAATACCGCGGCGCGGCACGCCGACGATCGCGGACGGTACGTACGGCGGGTTCGCCAGCACGAGGTCGAACCTCAGGCCGGTCGCAGGCTCCGTGAGATCACCGCGGATGGCCCGGATGGCCCGCGCGTGCCCCGACAGCAGTGCGTTCAGTCGTGTCGTGAGCACCGCCGCGGCCGACGTGTCGATGGCGATCACGTGGGCAGCGCCGTGGTGGGCGGCGGCGATCGCCACGGCGCCGGTACCGGTACCCACGTCGAGTACCTCCGCTCCGGGTGACAGATGCTCGAGCCGCAGAGCGGATATCAGCATGGCTGTGTCTTCCTGTGGCGTGTAGACACCCGGAGGCTGGAGAAGTTTCACTGTCACGTCCGGCTCTCAGAGATCACGCAGGGCGGGCAGAAGGGTCTTCTCCACGCAGCCGCTCGGGCCCGAGGACTCACAAGGCTGCATTTCCGCCGTCCCGCAACCCCGAGTCGAGACGGCAGCGCTTTCCTCAATGGGGGACATGACGTAGCAGGGTGCCGCAATCAGCCTCGGTGACCCGGCGTTGGCCCGGGGCCGCCGAACGTCAGCGAACTTTCGGAACAATGAAGCCTGACGCCTGGTGTCGGCCGCGCGGCCGACACCAAACCGAGCCTTGGGGGCCGTGAAACCCGGATGCGGTCGCCCCGGGTGCCCGGCCCACAATGCAGGTACTACTGTCCGGACTTCTTCAGCCGCTCAGCCGCCTTCGCCGCAGTCTCCTGGGCCTTGCCTGCCATTTGCTCGCCGCGGCCCTCAGCCTGCATGTCCTTGTCGTCCGTGGCACTGCCGATGGTTTCCTTCAGCTTGCCCTTGACCTGCTTGGCCTTCGCCTTTGCCTTACCCATGACGATTCTGTCCTTCACCGTGGGGGATACGTAATCCACCTTGCGTCGATCACTCCGAGGCCGCAATCGGTGAGGTGTCGCGCTCTCGAGCAACTGGAAGGAAGAGCCGCGGGAGCGGCAATCTCCGATCAGTCGGGCGGCTCAGGAACCGGGCGGGAACCGGGGCCCGGCGCCGGGGGCGGCTCCGCGTCTGGCTGGGGCTCGGGCTCGCTGGGACCTGGCTCGGACGGCGGCTGCGGGTCGTGTGGCACCGGGTCCGGCCGACTGGGGACTGGCCCGGGACCCTCTGGGGAAGGTTCTGTGGTCATCGCTCTTGTCCTTTCTCGCGTCGCTGCTTCGCAACATCCCAGCGGACCAACCGAGAGTTGAGCGAGGTCGCCTCGGAAATGGTCCGTGGCAACGTGGCAGGGCCCTGGCTCCACAGTCGGCATCTCACACGGGGAAGAGACCGTCAGTAGAGGAATTGGGCCGCTATCTGCAAAACGGACCGTGCCCGCGTATGAGCGCAGTCCGGCCCCTCGCCCGCAGCGCGGCCGGGGGATGCACCGTGGCAAGGAACACCGGTGTGATCCTCGCTGCTCGTCCCTTCGCCTTGCGCGCTAAGCGAGGATGTCCCAGTGCGGCATCGAGAGGAGGGCGTCGCGGGATTGCGTCACTTTGAAGGAACTGCCCATAAACGACTGCATGCGTCGGTCTTCGTCACGGGCGTCGAACGCGCCCTCTCCCACCATGCTTCCACCGTGCCCCGAAGTTCGCCCGGTGCGCGCGGCTGTGTCCACTCAAGCTGCCGTGCGACGCACGTTCCGAGCATGCCTCCGACGAGGCCGCACGAGCTCCCGGCTCCTCGGGTCGTCAGGCAGGCCGGCCTGCCCCAGCCCGATTGCTCTCGAAGCTCAAGGCGGGAGACGGCATCGGAGTAGGAGTGCCGGCCGCGTCCGGCCTCGACACGGAGTGCACGCAGCCTTCTCTCCGAGGTCTCTTATGCCTGTTCAGCGCCATGGGCGGAGGAACAGCACAGTGGCTTCCCGCTTCAGCTGCTGCTGTCCGCTCGCCGCCGGAGGGCCAAACGTGCATGCTGACAAAGGGGTCGAGTCCGCCTCGTAAGGTAACGCCATGGTTTCCACGCCCAGCCTGCCCCGGTCACACAGACCATCGGCAGAGGTCACGGAACTGGCCGGATGTACTGTCGGTGCCCCTTGCTGGGCAAGCCTCGCCACGCCGGACCCCCGAGCCGCCGAAGACTTCTACGGCGCCGTACTCGGGTGGGAGTTCCGGCGCACCTCCCTGGGTGAGGACTTCAGGATGGCACTCTGGGCGGGCGTGCCCACCGCGAGCCTGGGGTGCACAACACCGGCCTTGCAGGTGGCCCTGGACTGGACACCCTACTTCTGTGTCACAAACGCCGACGAGGCCGCGGCCCGCATCGTGGAACGCACCGGCACTATCGCAGTGGGTCCGGTCCGCCTTCCCCTCGGTCGCGGGGTGCTGGCTGCCGACCGTGAGGGCAATCGTTTCGGAATCTGGGAAGGGCAGCTGATCGCCGACTGGGAGTCCTGGCGCGCACACCGGCCGTGGCGACTGGAACTGCGCGCGGGAGACATGTTCGAGGCCGCCATCTTCTACGGCGAGGTGCTCGAGTGGGCCTGCGCCCGGCACGGCTGCTGTGAGGTCCGCTACGAGCATGGCGGCGTCGCGCTCCGGGACGTCGGAAGCGTGGCAGCCCGGATCGTACCGGCCGGTGCGGTGCTGAGCGGCGAGCGGACGAGTCCGCGCTGGAACGTCTACTTCCCGGTGCCGAATGCTGACGCGGCAGCGGAGGCGGCCTCCCAGCACGGTGGCGGAACCATCGGCCGGGCCGTAGCGGGTGATCGCCGCACGGCCCTGTTGCATGATCCGCACGGCGCTGTCTTCGGTGTCGAGTCTCCACGCGGCTCCGTGATCATCAGCGCGGCGTTTGGGCTCCGGCCTGGCGCAGGTACCGATCGGTCCCCGCGGGCCGGGAGGCCTGGCGAGGCCGCATAAGCGCAAAAATTCGGGGAACCCACGACTCCAAACCACTCCCGGCGGACCGTTCCGACCCGAAAGGACCTGGGAATGTCTGACAGCGACGTGAGCATGCGGAAGGTGCTGGCCATCGTCACGAACTACGGCGTTGAGCAGGACGAACTGCTGGTGCCCCTCGAACACCTGCGGGGCTGGGGCGCCGATGTGGACGTCGCTGCTGTGTCGGCTGACGACGTCCAGACCCTGGTCGGCGACAAAGCTCCCGGAAAAACCATCCGACCCGAACTCACTCTGAGCGACGTTGACCCGGCCGATTACGACCTCCTGCTCGTGCCGGGTGGCACATTGAACGCCGATGCACTGCGTCTGCAGAATTCGACGACGGAGATTGTGCGCTCTTTCACGTCGTCCGGGCGCCCTGTAGCGGCCATCTGCCACGGACCTTGGGCCTTGGTCGAGGCGGGTGTCACCGCAGGTAAGATGCTCACCTCCTACCCCTCGCTGAGGACAGACATCGTCAATGCCGGTGGCGATTGGGCCGATGAACCGGTCATCAGGGATGACTCCTGCGGCTGGACCCTCATCACCTCGCGCAACCCAGGTGATCTGGAGCCGTTCCTCGAAGAGATCGATGCAGCGCTCGCTGTAAGCGGTTACTGAACGTGACCGACCCTGCCGCTACGCGGCTTCCAGGCCGCGCGTCTTGACCCTCAGCGTCTTGCCGTCGGCATCCTTGGCGACCTTGCCGTCAGAGCCGATGAGCAACAACGAGATCGAGGTCCTCTTCCGCAGCTTCGACACGTCCAAGGGATTCAGGCAGGACGCCACCCACCAAGCCGCTCCTGAGCTGATCAAGTCCCAAAAGGCGCTCGCCACCGCGAAAGCGGTCGCCGACAAGTCGACGCGGACCCGCTGTACCAGCACGCCCGTGCCGAGCGCGGCGGGTACGACACCTGCGTCACCGACCGGGTCGCCACCAAGCTCCGGGCCCAGAAGAAGACAACCTCCGCCACGACCACGACGCATACCGAGCAGCACAAGCAGGCGCTGCGCCAGATCCATGTCGAGCCCGACTGGTGGCGTGCGCTTCGAGGGGGCGCCGAGTACCGGGAGCAGCCCGGCCAGGACGTTGGCCACCGCGATCTCCCGGATCGCCAGGCGGTCGCGCTGCACCCTTCGTAGTTGTCGTACTCGGCCTTCAGTCGCTGGAGGTGATCGGTGCGCTCGGCGAGCTGCGCCGCCAGTCCGGCTGCCCGGTCGGCCACCGCCGGAGCGTGCTCGGCTCCCGGAAGGGCGCGCTCCTCGCCGTGCTTCGTCTTCCGCTCGGCTGCCGCATGGTCGGGCTTCCTCGGCTGGAGTGACCAGATCGATGCGCTGGTTGTCCCCTACCACGACAGGTGGCGTCCGCTTCTGTGTTGGCCGGGACTTGTTCGGCCCGCTTATCCCGCACCTCCTTCTGCGCTCTCGTCATCGACGATTTCCGCGTCGACGACGTCTTCCTCACCGCTCGCAGACCCGCCCTGGGAAGCGGAACCGGAACTGGCTCCGCTCGCGGCACCCTGTTTCTGGGCGTAGAGGGAGCTGCCGATCTTCTGCGAGACCGCTGCCGCCTTCTCCATGGCGGTGCGGACCGCGGCGGTGTCCTCGCCCTTCAGTTTCTCCTTGACGTCCGCGAGGGCTGCCTCGGTCTCCGCCTTCTCGTCGCCGGGGAGCCTGTCCGCGTTGTCGGCGAGGAGTTTCTCGGTCTGGTAGACGAACTGTTCGGCCTGGTTGCAGGTCTCCGCGTCCTCGCGTCGACGGCGGTCGTCCTCGGCGTGTGCTTCGGCATCGCGCATCATTTGGTCGATCTCGTCCTTTGGCAGGGCGGAGCCGCCGGTGACGGTCATCTTCTGCTCCTTGCCCGTGCCCAGGTCCTTCGCGGTCACGTGCATGATGCCGTTGGCGTCGATGTCGAATCCGACCTCGATCTGCGGGACGCCGCGCGGGGCCGGCGGCAGGCCGGTCAGCTCGAACATTCCGAGCCTCTTGTTGTACGCCGCGATCTCGCGCTCGCCCTGGTAGACCTGGATCTGCACGGACGGCTGGTTGTCCTCGGCCGTCGTGAAGATCTCGGAGCGCTTGGTCGGGATCGTGGTGTTGCGCTCGATCAGCTTGGTCATGATGCCGCCCTTGGTCTCGATACCGAGGGACAGCGGGGTCACGTCGAGAAGCAGGACGTCCTTGACCTCGCCCTTGAGGACACCGGCCTGGAGCGAGGCGCCGATGGCGACGACCTCGTCCGGGTTCACACCCTTGTGCGGGTCCTTGCCCGTCAGCTCCCGTACCAGCTCGGTCACCCCGGGCATCCGGGTCGAACCGCCCACCAGGATCACGTGGTTGATCTCGGAGACATCGATCCCCGCATCCTTGACCGCGCTGTGGAACGGACCCTTGCAGCGGTCCAGCAGGTCCTGAGTGAGCTGCTCGAACTCGGCCCGGGTGAGCTTCCCGTCCAGATGCAGCGCGCCCTCGGACGACGCGGTGATGTACGGCAGATTGATCGTCGTCTCGGTTGCCGCGGACAGTTCGATCTTCGCTTTCTCCGCCGCCTCGCGCAGCCGCTGCGTGGCCATCTTGTCCCTGGACAGGTCCACGCCGTACGCGTTCTTGAACTGCTTGGTCAGATGGTCGACGATCCGCTGGTCCCAATCGTCACCACCCAGATGCGTGTCACCGTTGGTGGCCTTCACCTCGACCAGGCCCTCGCCGATCTCCAGCAGCGAGACGTCGAAGGTGCCGCCACCGAGGTCGAACACCAGGATCGTCTGGTCCCGCTCCTTGTCCAGACCGTATGCGAGCGCCGCTGCTGTCGGCTCGTTGATGATCCGCAGCACCTTCAG